>CAZMML010000330.1:0-5099 GCA_964567335.1 uncultured Nannocystis sp.
GTGCAGGCCGACATCCTCAAGGAGGACCAGGGCCAGAACACCTGCATCTTCTCGATCGAGTTCGCGCTGCGCATGATGGGCGACATCCAGGACTACTTCGTCCGCAAGCGCGTGCAGAACTACTACTCGGTCTCGATCAGCGGCTATCACATCGCCGAGGCCGGCGCGAACCCGATCTCGCAGCTCGCGTTCACGCTCGCCAACGGCTTCACCTTCGTCGAGTACTACCGGGCCCGCGGCCTCGCGGTCGACGACTTCGCGCCGAACCTGAGCTTCTTCTTCTCGAACGGCCTCGACGCCGAGTACACGGTGATCGGCCGGGTGGCGCGGCGGATCTGGGCGGTCGCGATGCGCGACCTCTACGGCGCCGACGAGCGCGGTCAGAAGCTGAAGTACCACATCCAGACCTCCGGCCGCTCGCTGCACGCGATGGAGATCGACTTCAACGACATCCGCACGACGCTGCAGGCGCTCTTCGCCTACTACGACCACTGCAACAGCCTGCACACGAACGCGTACGACGAGGCGATCACGACCCCGACGGAGGCGAGCGTGCGGCGGGCGATGGCGATCCAGCTGATCATCACGCGCGAGCAGGGCCTCGCGCGCACGGAGAACGTGCTGCAGGGGAGCTACGTCGTCGAGGAGCTGACTGAGCTGGTGGAGGAGGCGGTGCTGACGGAGTTCCTCCGCCTCGACGAGCGCGGCGGGGTGCTCGGCGCGATGGAGCGGCAGTACCAGCGCTCGAAGATCCAGGACGAGAGCCTCCTCTACGAGCAGCGCAAGCACTCCGGGGAGCTCCCGATCATCGGCGTCAACACCTTCGTCAACCCGGCGCGCAGCGGCGACGAGGAGGCGGCGTCGATCTCCCTCACGCGGGCCAGCGCCGAGGAGAAGCGCGAGCAGATCGCCCGAGTCCGGGCCTTCCAGGCGGCGCACGCCGAGGAGGCCCCGGCGGCGCTCGCAGGGCTGCGGGAGGTCGCTCTGGCCGGCGGCAACGTGTTCGAGGCGTTGATGCGGGCGAGCCGCGTGTGCAGCTTGGGACAGATCTCTCGCGCCCTCTTCGAGGTCGGCGGGGAGTACCGACGGTCGATGTGAGGGCGGGAACGCTCGAAGTTGTGCTAGCCTGCCGGCGATGTCCAAGTACGACAACGCCTTTATCGCCGCGGTCGAGGATCGCAAGCGGCAGATCTGCGTCGACCTGCTCCGCGACAACCCCCAGACGACTCTGGCCGAGATCCGCCAGCTCAGCCGCGGGGAGCTGGGCAAGGTCCTCGCCGCGATCACGATCGGCGACCTAATGAACGCCGGGCGCGCGGCTTTGCCCGCGGTCCCCCCGGAGAAGCCGAAGGCGGGGCCCAAGCGGAAGAAGCCGGCGAAGAAGTCCGCGGGGAAGCCGGCGCGCGGCCGGCCGCGCGCCGGGAAGGCGACGAGTGAGAAGGCCGAGAAGGCGACCAAGGCGATCGAGGCCGCGGACAAGGCCGACAAGGCCGACCAGACGGTGAACACCCGCACTCCCTCCGGGCGGGCGAGCTTCGACGGCCAGGTGTACGAGGCCCTCAAGGCGATCGGCGACTACGCTGGCGCGGGCGATCTCCAGGATCGCGTGGGGGGAACCAACATGCAGGTCCGATCGGCGGTCAACCGCCTCATCGCGGAGGGCAAGGTCACCTGGACCGGCAAGGCCCGCGGCACCCGCTACCGTTTGGCTTGATCGGCCTTCTCCGATACCGTGAGCGGGGAGACCCTGCGTTCATGCCCTTCGCCCGTCCCACCGCCGGTCTGATCGTCGCGTCCGTCGTCGCGCTCGCCTGCACCCTCCCGCGCCAGATGCCGACCACCGGGTCGACGTCAGACGACTCCTCGGGGACGGCGACCACCGGCACCAGCGGCACGAGCTCGACCCCGACGAGCTCGACAGGGACGCCGACGACCTCGACGACGACCTCGACGACCCCCGACCTCGGCGGCGGGAGCGGGCAGTGCAGCCTCTTTGAGCAAGACTGTCCGAAAGACCAGAAGTGCACGGCGTGGAACGAGGACGGCGGGATCTTCCCCAACGGCACCCGCTGCGTCCCGGTCGATCCCAACCCGGCGATGCCCGGCGAGGAGTGTCAGACCGAGGGCGGCTTCGGCACGGGCCTCGACACCTGCGCCAAGGGCTCCTTCTGCCTCGATATCGAGAACGACGGGATGGCGACCTGCGTCGCCTACTGCACCGGCTCGATGGACGACCCGATCTGCCCGGACCCCGCGAACCAGCGCTGCTCCTTCCTCTTCGAGCCGACCGTCCCGCTCTGCTTCAACCGCTGCGACCCGCTGATCCAGGACTGCGGGATGGCGGAGACCTGCGTCCCGAACATCGCCGCGATCGGGGCGCCCTACTTCGTTTGCATGCCGCGCGTCTTCCCCGACCTCCCGGGCAGCTACGGCGACTCGTGCTACGCGCTGTCGCACTGCGATCCCGGCAACCTCTGCATCTTCGCGGAGAACGTGCCGGGCTGTAAGACGGTGTACTGCTGCTCGGTCTGGTGCGACCTCTCCGGCCCGAACACCTGCACCCAGTTCGATCCGACCCTGACCTGCGTGCCCTGGTACGAGCCCGGCCAGGAGACCCCGGGCTTCGAGAACGTCGGGATCTGCGGGATCATGCAGTAGCGCCTCAGAGGGCGTCCGGGTCCTCGATCGCCTCGGACGCGCAGGTCACCGGGGCGAGCCGCGGGTTGCAGCGCGACGGGGTCCCGCCCGGGATCTCGCAGACGTAGTCGTACTTGTCTCCCATCGGCGGCGGGTAGTCGGTGCTGATGAAGTGCGCCCCGCTGGCGAGCGCGGCGATCTGCCGGGCGTCGTCGCCGGCGCTGGGCTCGACGTTGTCCGAGTCGGCGCGGGTGCGGACGAGGTGCCCGGCGTCGACCGCGGCCTCGAGGGTCGCGAGGTCACCGATCGGGTCGTTGATCGAGTGGACCGCGGCGAAGGGGGCGCCGGCGTCGCCGAAGGCGTCGGGGAAGAGCAGGCGTCCGGCGGTGGTGGTGCCGCCCGCGGTGTAGGCGTCGCGCCAGGCGCCCTCGTCATGGAGGACGAGGAGGAGCCTGCCGCGCACGTCGTCGATCGGCGGCCAACCGGTCGCGGCGAGGCCGTCGCGCAGGTTGGCGGCGGCGCCCTGGATCTGATCGGGGACGATCAGGCGCTCCTGCGGCCAGACCGAGAGGATCTGGGCCTCGAGGGCCGCGAGGCGGTCGGCCGCGAGATCCGCGGCGAAGGTGGTCTTGACCTCGAGCATGACGTAGAGCGGGTGGTGGGTCGGGTGCGCGTCGGACCAGGTCTTCATGACCGAGAGGCACTCGATGAGGGTGGGGCAGGTGCTGCCGGTGTCGAGGACCTCGAGGTGGTAGACCTCGATCGGACCCTCCGGCGGATCGGCGAAGTGGAGGTCGAGTTCGAACTGCCGCACGCCCTGCTCGCCGAGCTGCTCGTCGAGCGGACGGTGGGTGTAGTCGAGCTCCTTGACGAGCGCTCCGGGCGAGATGTGGTAGCTGTTGTGGGTGCCGAGCGCCTGGAGGTGGTTGAGGCGCGGCGGGCCCGAGGCGCCGCCGGTGTCCGTCGCGTCGCTGGTCGAGGTCGGGTCCGGGCCGCTCGATCCGGTCGAGGTGGGGTCGGCGGTCCCGTGTGAGGTCGCGGTCGAGCTCGCGTCGGAGGCCGTCGCGGTCGAGAGGTCCGCGGGCGAGCCGCACGCGAGCGGGAGCGCGAGGGTGGAGAGCGGGGCCAGGCGACGGGGCAACATCGAGGGATCGTAGGAGCGCAGGCGAGCGAGTGGCAAGCCAGATCCTGTCCCCGCGCGCATGGCCGGTGAGCCAGCGCTGGCCCGGGCGGCGAGGCTATGGGAGCATCGCGCCGATGAGTCCACGAGCGCCGCTCCGCGTGACCCTCTGCGCCCTGGCCGCGTGCACGACGACCGCGCCGCCGCCCTCTGGGGGCGCGGGCGAGGCCGCAGGCGGGGAGCCGGCGCCCCGCGTCGACGTGTGGGCAGGGGTCCCGCCGATCGCGGCCGAGGTCGAGGCGCCGCCCGTGAGGGCGCCCGCAGCTCAGCGGCCGGTCACCATCGCAGAGCGGATCTCGGAGCCCTTCCCGGCGCCCGGGCCTGCGGCGCCGCCGGTGCCGGCCGCCGGGGGCCCGCTGAAGGTGCTCCGCACGGCGCCGACGGACAAGGCGTCGGGGCTCGTCGGCTCGGTCAGCGCGGTCTTCGACCGGCCGATGGTGCCGCTCGCCGCGCTCGCCGACCTCGAGGCGGAGGGCTCGCCGCTGACGCTGAGCCCGGCGGCGCCGGGCCGCTTTCGCTGGCTCGGGACGCAGATGATCGCGTTCGAAGCGGAGGGGCGACTCCCGGGCTCGACGACCTACACGGCGAAGATCGCGGCGGGCGCGACCGCGGCCACGGGCGAGGTGCTGGCGCGGGACCTGACCTGGACCTTCAAGACGCCGACGCTCGAGGTCGAGTCGCAGCGGCCGGGGTCCTGGGAGGACGCGCCCCTCGACACCCTGGTGCTGCTGCGCTTCAACCAGGCGATCGATCGCGCGCGGGTCGTCGCGGCGCTGCGGCTCAGCGCGGGCGGCCGCGTGGTCCCCTTCGAGGCGGTGGCGCCGGAGTCGTGGGCGAGCCTCCGGGAGCCCTGGCGCGGGTACGCGGCGGAGGGGCCGAGCGATCGTCAGGTGGTGCTCCGACCGGCAGGTCCGCTCGCGCCGAACACGGGGTACAGCGTCGAGCTGCCGCCGGGGGCCTACGGCGAGGGTCCGAACCCGAGCCCGATGATCCGCGCGCGCTTCAAGACCTTCGCGGCGCTGAAGCTCCGGGGCCCCGACTGCGCGCCGCCCTACTACTGGGAGTGCTTCCCGGAGGAGGTGACGATCCATGCGGAGAACCTGCTCGCCGAGGATCCAGACATCGCCCGCAAGGTGCGCGTGACGCCGGAGGTGCCGGATCTCGAGGTGACGCTCGACGGGTCGATCACGCTCTCGGGGTCCTTCCGCGGCCTCACCGCCTACACCGTGGAGGTCCCGGCGGGGATCCGCGACGTGTTCGGACAGACGCTCGCCGCGCCCTA
>CAZMML010000331.1:0-5080 GCA_964567335.1 uncultured Nannocystis sp.
GCCAGCGGTCGACCGCGCGCAGCTCCCAGTCGGCCTGCGCCCCGATCAGCAGCACCGCCGTGAGCAGGAGCCAGTGGATCCGCACGAAGGCCCCGCGCTTGTTCGGGGTCAGCAGCGCCCGCGGCAGCAGGTTGTCGCGCGCCATCGTCAGCCACAGCCCGCGCGAACCCGCGAAGCCGGCGTTGACCGCGCCGATCAACATCAGCGCCGCGCTCGCCACCAGCGCGAGCTGCCAGATCTGGGCGACCTGCGGCGACCCCGTCAGGGCGTGGCCGACGTGGTGGCCGAGCGCCCCGACCAGGTCCGCGCGGCTCGCGAGCAGCACGCTCGGCGGCAGCAGCATGAACTCGAGCAGCACCAGCGAGCCCCCGACCGTCAGCAAGATCAGGAGCATCGCCCAGTAGATCTTCGGCACCGCGCGCTGCGGGTTGTCGAGCTCCTCGGGGATGTTCATCACCGTCTCGACCCCCGTCGCCCCCAGGATCACGTTGCCGAAGCCCGCCAGCAGGATCGGCGCGCCGATCAGCGAGAGCCCGGGCAAGATCCCGAGCTCGGCCCCGAGCTCGAGCGAGAGCCGCGGCGACGCCTGCCCGTAGCCGGACCAGATCGGCCCCCAGTCGACGCCCTGGAGCGCCAGGCACACGATCCCGCCGAGGATCGTCAGCCCCACGAGCCCGAGGTTGAGCAGGAAGATCAGCTTGCTCACCCGCACGCTGTCGGCGATCCCGCGGTTGTTGAGGCGCATCAGCAGCGCGATCGGGGCGAAGGTCACCACGATCAGGTCCGGCACCACCGCCGACGCGAGGAGCGCCAGGAAGGCGATCATCGCCTGGCGGACCACCACGTAGCGCCACGCCTGCGGCGTCACCCAGAGCCCGAAGCCGAGCGCCGGCACCGCCGAGACCAGCACCGCCCAGACCGTGCCAGGTCCAAAGACCACCCGCGAGAACGCGACCACATGCGCGCCGTAGGTGAGCAGGCACGCCAGCGCCGCGACCGCGTACGAGATCGAGATGATCACCCCGACGAACGCCGACGCCGCGACCGCCAGCCGACCCAGGTGGCTCAGCGCGTAGCGGGTCATCAGGTAGGTCCCGCCGTTCGACAGCGTCAGCAGCACCGCCTCGATGTAGAGCGGCGCCAGCAGCAGCATCAGCAGGTAGAGGCCGATCTGCACCAGCGGGGTCGAGTAACCGACTCCCGCGCTCAGCAGCGCCGCGGTGATGAAGTAGGGCGTGACGAGCGGCTGAGGCCCGACGAGGAAGAGCCCCTCGCGCCACGAGAGGCGAGGCCTGGGCTGCTCTCCGTCAGCTTCGCTCGTCATGTCGCCAGGCGACTTATGCCCGCCAGGCGGCGAGGAGGCAACCGGCCCGCCGGGGCGAAAGCGCCCGCGGCGGGCCGCGGAGGGCTCAACCCGCCTTCTTCTCCTCGGGCTTCTTCTTCGGCTCGCCCTTCTTCGCCGGCTCGGGCTTCTTGTCGCCCGCCGGGCTCGCGGGGGTCGCCGCTGCGCCGCTCGCGTCGCGGAAGAACTCCGCCTTGTCCTTGCGGATCTGTTTGAAGCTCGCGTCGGAGATCACGTAGAACCACTTGCTGAAGCGGCCCGCGAGCTCCTTCGCCCGCTTCGCGCCCGCGGCGCTCTCGGGGTCGCCGCCGGCCGACTTCGTGTCGAGCCCCGGGTCGTAGTACACGTCGACGAACATGTACCGGTTCGCCTCCTTCTTGGCCTCCTCGGCGCCCTCGGGCTTCGGCGCCGAGGGCTCCTCGACGCCCGCGGTGAGCGCGAGCCCGGAGTCGAGCGTCACCTCGCCGAAGTAGAGGTTGTAGACGACGCCGTCGTCGCAGATCGCCTTGACCTCGCCCTCATTGCCGTAGAGGCGCGCCTGGCCGCCGCCGATGGCGAAGAAGAAGCCCTTCGCCTGCATCTGCTGGATCAGCATCTGGTCGCTGAAGGCCGGCGGACGCGGGCGCACGCCGACGATCTGCAGGCGGTCGAGCCCGCCGATCGCCTGCCGCACCTTGAACGAGTCGAGCTCCTTGCCCTCAGGCCCGGTGATGCCCTCGGCGAGGAGCCAGTTGTCGCCCTCGCCCGCCGCGTCCTTCTTGATCAGGAGCGGGTCGCTGCCGGTCACCTTCGCGGTGGTCTCGTCGACCTTGTACGCGTCGCTCATGAACTGGACCACCTGGTCCTGCTCGAGCTTGAGGAGGTCCTTCTCGATCCAGTCGGTGAAGTTGGTCGAGACGTCGACCTCGAGCTTGGCCGCGTAGACCCGCTTCTGGTCGGGCAGGCGGACGTAGCGGTAGCCCTCCTTCTCCTCGACCTTCTTGCCGACGATCACGTCGACGAGCGCCGTCCCCGACGCGTCCTTGATCGTGAAGCGCTGGCCGCGCTCCTTCGCGTTGGCGTCCGCCGGGTCCTCGACGCCGAACTTCGCGTGGTCCTCGGGCCGGTCGCCGCGGTACACGTCCTTCTTCACGTCGATGAAGGACGCCGCCGCCTTACCCATGCGCTCGGTGCCGTCGGCCGGGTAGTCGTTGTGGCTCGGGATCGTCCACTTCCCGTCCTTCAGCTCGACCTTGAAGTTCGTCACCCGGGCCGCGGTCGCGTCCCAGCCGACGACCTCGAGGCTCGCCGCCTGCGAGGGGTCCGTGAAGCCGGGGAAGAGGGTCTCGCCGGTGTCCTCGTAGGTCACCTGCGGCACCGGCTTCGGGCGCATGGCGACCGCGCCGCCGAGGCTGGCGAGCGCGATGATCACGGTGACGATCGTCGTGCGGTTCATGCTGCACCTCGCTTCCGGGAGCTCGGGATCGAATCAGACTCGCGCGATCGCTTGCGCAGCCAGATCCCGAAGCCGAGCAGGATCGGCGGGAGGATCGGGATCACGCTCGCGGC
Organism: uncultured Nannocystis sp.; assembly: GCA_964567335.1. GTDB lineage: Bacteria > Myxococcota_A > Polyangia > Nannocystales > Nannocystaceae > Nannocystis. Next base: position 2,891 of record CAZMML010000331.1, read on the forward strand.
CAGGCGCACGCGGGCGCGCACCGACTCGACCGCCTTGTCCCGCTCGTTCTCGGTCTGCTTGAGCGCGCGGCTCTTGGCGCGCTCGATCTGCTCGCGCTTCACCGTCAGGCGGCGGTTCTCCGCCTCCTCGCGGCTCTTGAGGAGCACGGCCTTGGTCGTCTCGTCGAGCGACGCGTCGTCCTGGACCTTCTTCACCGCCGCGTCGAGCGCCTCCTGCGCCCCCTTGAGGTCGGCCTCCGCCTGGGCGTTCGCCGACTCGATCTCGGCGTTGCGCTTGTCGTCCGCCTCCTTCGTCAGCGCGTCCATGGTCACCAGGCGCCGGTACTGCGCCTTGCGCCCGCGGAGCTCGACCAGCCCGGCGTCGCCGGTCAGCGTGTCGATCGCGTTGAGCAGGAAGGTCACGTTGTCGAAGCGCAGGTCGTCGATGCCGTCGCCGTCGAGGTCGCCGCCGCGCTCGTTGAGGACGAAGAACTGGTCGCCGAAGATGTCGAGGTCCGCGACCACGATCAGGTTCTTGCCCTTCGAGCCGCCCTCGCCGGAGGTCTCGCCCGCGCTGACGTGGGCCGCGATCACCTGGTTCTCCGCCACCATCTTGCGCTGGCGCGGGATCTGCGGGCCCTGCAGCCCGAAGAGCATGTGGCGCTCGGTCATCTCGTCGAACTTGTTGTAGCCGCCGCGCTTGCCGGTCTGGAGCAGCGGCACGAACTGCGACTCGAAGCCCGGCGCGGCCTTGATCGCCCCGCCGAAGAGCACCACGACCTCGCTGATCCCGGCGACGACCGGGTCCTCGACCGCGAAGGGCTTGGTCCCGTCCGGGCGCTCGGTGACGAAGACCACGTGCGGCGGGCTGCCCGCGAAGCGCGGGTGCGGGTTGTCGGTGTCGAGCACGACCTTGTCCGACTCCCAGGTGACGCCGATCTTCTCGAGGAAGCCGATGTAGTCGCCCTTCGGCTCCCCGCCCTGATCCATGCCGAACATCATCCCCTGGTTCTGACCCGGGGGCGGCAGCATCGGCTCGCTCGGCGACAGGCGCATGTCGAAGAGCGGCATCGGGTCGACCGTCAGCAGCGCCGGGCGCCCGGCGTCGATGTACTTCTTCAGGTGATCGAGCTGCGGCGTCGTCATGCTGCTCATCTGCGGCACGAGCAGCACGTCGACGTCGGTCGGGATCTCCGCGCCGGGGTTGAGGCTGCGGACCTCGTACTGCTTCTTGAGCTCGGCGATCACGCGCCACGCCGGCTGCTGGCGGCGCGCCTGCAGGTCGAAGTTGCCCATGATCGTCGCGTCGGTGCGCAGCACCCCGACGACCTTCTTCTTCTCCTGCAGCACCGTGCCGAGCGCGCGCACCAGCTCGTACTCGGGCGACATGCCGCGGTCGAGGAAGGGGATCGACTGCTCGTGCGGGCCGCTGACGATCGCCACGCCGAGGAAGACCTGCATCTCCGAGACGCGGTCACCGTCGCGGTTGGCGACCATCTGCGGGCTGATGCCGTACTTCTCCTCGGCCTCGACGGCCTCGTCGGAGAACGAGGTCGGCTCGACGATCCGGACCGTCAGCCCGGCCTTGCCGCGCGCCTCCATCTCGCGCAGCACCGAGAGCAGGCGCGCGCGGACGGTGACGAAGTCGCGCGGCACGTCCCGCGAGACGAAGGCGTGGATCGTCACCGGCCGCTCGGGGACGATCGCGTCGACCAGCTTGGTCGTCGAGCTCGTCACCCGGTTGAGCTTCTCGGCCGTGACGTCGGCCCGCACGTTCGCGCGCTGGGCCATGTAGGTCAGGGAGACCGCCGTGACGGCGATCGACACGAAGCGGATGAATCGATGGACGCGCGGGTGCATCACCAGTGCCTCCGGGACAGCAGTAGGCCGCACAGGTAGAGGGCGACGGCGGCGCCGCCGACGAAGAAGGCGACGTCGCCGAGGCGCAGGATCCCTTCGCCGAAGCTGGCGAAGCGGGCCGGCACGTCGAACGCGCCGAAGTAGTCGGTGAAGTCGGGCACGAGCTCGCCGAACCACAGCAGCAGGCCGAACAGCGCGCCGACGACCGCCGCGTAGCCGGCGTGGATCGCCGTGCCGAACGCGACGATCCAGGCGAGCGCCGCGAGGCCGGCGAACAGCGTCACGCCGACCAGGCCGCCGCCGATCGCCACCGACGAGGTCAGCGCGAACGCGGCGCAGCCGAGCACCCCG
>CAZMML010000332.1:0-5073 GCA_964567335.1 uncultured Nannocystis sp.
TCGGGGCACCAGCGGCACGACCTGCCCGCCGCCGGGCGCGCCGGCCGCCGCGACGGCGGCGGCCGCGGCCAGCAGCCGCGGCTAGACGTGGACCGGGACGGAGCCGTACGGGTGGGGGCGGGCGGGCGCGCTGGGGGCGACGAGATCGAGGCCGAAGCCGATCGCGCTGCCGAGCGCCCAGCCGAGCGCGGCGGTGGTGAGGGCCGGGAGGAGGACGCGCCGGGCGGAGCGGCGGTGGAGCATCCGCAGGGCGAGGAGGGTCGAGAGGAGGTAGCCGAAGCCGAAGAGCTCGCGCGCCCGCAGGCCGGGGACGCGGCCGGCGACGCCGAGCGAGAGGAGCCACTTGAGGCCGACGCCGATCGTCAGGACCAGGGCGACCTTGCGCGGCCCCTCGAGGTTGCGGCGCGCCAGCGGGGTGTAGCGGAGGACGACCAGGGCGCAGAGCCAGATCGCGAGCGCCTCGGCGAGCGTGATCGCCATCTCCCGCGGGGTGAACCACAGCAGCCCGAGCAGCGCGGGGATCAAGATCCCGCCGAAGTCCCAACCAAAGCGGAGGTTGAAGCGGCCGGCGAGGGCGGCCGTGCTGAGCAGGAGGATGTAGGCCTTGGCGTTGCCGAGGAAGTCGATCGCCGTGTCCTCGTAGAGGAGCTCGAAGCTGGCGAGCGAGAGGTTGGTGACGCGGAGGAGGACGCCGGTGAGGACGAGGTAGGTCAGGCCGACGACGGCGCCGAGCTGGATGAGGCCCCGCCGCAGGCCGGGCTTCCACAGCATGTTGGCGGCGAGCGGGACGAGGACGAGGCCGATGCTGTAGAACTCGCGCACCGGCGGGAGCGCGGTCCCGAGGCGCGCCTCGAGCCAGGTGGAGAGCGCGGGGAGCAGCCACACCTGGTCGTGCTGGCGCACGAGGACGCTGACGACGACGATCAGGAAGAAGCGGTCGCGGCCGAAGAAGGGCGTCCACGCGCCGGTCGGCGCGAGCGCGTAGGCGAGGCCGCGCGCGAGCAGGTAGGTGAGGACGGCCTCGAGGACGATGACCCCCGCGGTGGTCGGCTGCACGACGAGGACCGAGGCGAGGTAGCCCGGGACGACGAGGCCGACGAAGACCCAGCCGAGCGTCTCGGTGCCGAGCAGCGCGACGTAGACGCCGACGAGGACGGCGAGGAGGATCGATTGATCGAGCCCGCCGGGGGGCAAGAGCATGGGCGCGGCGATCACGAGCGGGGCGCCTCGCGGGCGAGGGGCAAGGGGAGGAGCATCAGGGCGAGCGCGCGGCCCGGGCGCGCCCGGGCCGCGGCGCGGGCGGGCTCAGGGGATCGCGTCGACGAGCTTCTTGGCCTGCGGGGCGCCGAGGCCGGTCGGGTAGTCCCACCCGGGGCCGGCGTTGAAGAGGTCCGTCCCGCCCTGGATGATGTCGCGGAAGGTCGCCTTGGCGGCCGGCACGGTGTAGATGATCGAGTTGAGCCAGCCGAGGCGCGGCTTGCCCTGGGCGATCCGCTGGCTGTTCATGACGGCGACGATCCCGGCGAACACCGGCGAGGCGAAGGAGGTCCCGCCGTACTGCTGCCAGACGCCGAAGCGCCGCACCCAGTAGCTCGAGCTCGGCGAGGCGTTGAGCGCGACGTCGCAGAGCGCCCGGGTGCTGGCGATCGGCAGGCCCTGCTGCCAGGGCGGGACGTCGAAGGTCTTGGTGTCGCCGGAGCCGGAGAAGGTCCAGGCGGTCTCGCTCGAGACGTTGCCGTTCATGTCGGTGAAGAGCTCGGTGCCGCCGACGCAGGTGACGTAGGGGCTGCTGCAGGGGGTGTCGGGCCGCGCCGAGTCGCCGGAGGCGGAGAGGACGGTGATGCCGTAGGCGGCGCCCTGCAGCGCGGACTCGTCGTACTGGTGGCGCAGCGGCTTGGGCTCGGAGTCCTCGCGGTGGGCGAAGGAGGTCGTCAGGACGTCGACCTCGTTGCGCGCGATCGCCTCGTTGAAGGTGAAGAGGAGCGCGGTGTTGCGGGCGTCGGGGCCCTCGTAGACGTTGACCTCGGCGCCGGGGGCCATCGACGAGGACCACTGCACGTCGAGGATCGTCTCGGTGATGCGGGTGACGACGGGCTCCATCATCTGGAAGCGCTTGGGCAGCGCGCGGGTGATCCCGAAGGACTTCCAGAAGGTCTGCAGGTCCTTGCTGTGGTAGGTCGCGGCGGCGACGACGCCGAGCTTGGAGCCCTGGCCGGTGTTGCCCGCCTGGTAGAGCGGGTTGACGTTGTAGGCGGTGGCGATCCGCTTGGGATCGTAGGCGCCGGGGCCGGGCGGATCCGAGATCACGGTGCCGGCCTCGCCCGGGAGGGTGCCCTTGTCGGCCGGCATGTCGGCGGTCAGCAGGCCGTTGGTCCGGTCGGCGACGAACTTGGGGACGGTGAAGCTGTCGACCGTGCAGTAGACCTCGAAGGGCGGGTTGCCCTGCTGCGGGTTCTTGCGCAGGCAGATGTGCAGGGTGGTGTTAAAGGCGCTGTTGAAGTCCGCGACCGTGCCGTAGAAGGCGATGATCATGCGGTTGCTCGACTCGAAGGTCACCTGCAGGTTGACGAGGTCGAGCCAGGCCTTGATGAGGTCGTAGTCGGCCTGGGTCGGGGCGTGATCGGTCATCCACTCGTCGACCGTCAGGTACTTGCGGAAGTCGGGGTGCCCGGGGGTGTAGATGTCGGCGACGCGCTGCTCGAGGGTGACGCGCTGCCGCGTCGGGAAGCCGATCAGGGCGCGGACCTCGTTGTCGAGCGGGGCCTCGCCGAGGTCGTCGTAGACGCCCGGCAGCGGGCTCGGGACGCCGTCCGGCTTGGGGGTCGGCTCCTTCTCCTCGGGCGGGAGCATGCACACGGGGTTCGGGTCGCCCGGCGGGCAGAGCGGGTCACCGGTGGTCGAGGACGAGGTACCCGGGTCGGTGGTCGAGGTCGTGCTCGGATCGGTGGTCGAGGTCGTGCTCGGATCGGTGGTCGAGGTCGTGATCGTGACCTCGCCGGTGGTCGGCGCGTCCGTGGTCGAAGAGCTCGTCGGGCCGGCCGTGGTCGGATCGACGGTCGTGGTCGGCAGCGCGGTCGTACTGCTGCTCGAGGAGGAGCCGCTGGTGGTGTCGGTGTCGGTCAGGATCCCGGGGACGTCGTCGGATGGACACCCCACCAGGGTCCCAAGGGTGAGAAGGGTGGTGAACGAACGCAGCATCGAGCGCGGTGAAAGCATCGAAAACCCCTGAATCTTTGAATCCTGGCCAGGCTAACGAGCCGGTTCTCGTCACGGCAAGAGGGAGTCCCGGATGAGTGCGCCTCGCACGGGCCACAGGCGCGTTCTCGGCCATGGAGCGAGGCTCCCACGTCCCCACCCCAGGGAGGTCATTGTCCACATCGGGCCCGGATTTACAGGGGGGTATGCCGATGAGATTGTGATATTTGTCTCGATTGTTGGAATCGCTCGGTTGCGCTCGCGAGGTGCCGCGGCCGCGTGCTAGTGTGGGGTGTCCGATGGGGTGGGCCGGGCACTACATCGAGAAGCTGCGCGCAGGCGAGACGGTCCGTTTCCGTCCGCGCGGTAACTCGATGACGCCGCGGATCAAGTCGGGTGAGCTGTGCACGGTGGCGCCGGTCGAGGCGAGCGCGCTCCAGGTCGACGACGTGGTGCTGTGCCGGGTCCACGGCGCGGAGTACCTGCACATCGTCAAGGCGATCCGCGAGGGCCGCTTCCTGATCGGCAACAACCGCGGGCGCCTCAACGGCTGGATCGGTCCGCAGGCGATCTTCGGGCGCCTGATCGCGGTCGAGCCCTAGCGGCGGGGCTAGGCGCCGGTGAAGCTCGGGGGGCGGCGGCCGAGCATCGCGGCGACGGCCTCGCGGTGGTCGGCGGTGTTCTGCGCGACGCCCTGGTAGGTGGCGGCGAGCTCGAGGGCGGCGTCTACGTCGAGGTCGTAGCTGCGGTAGGCGGCGCGCTTGGTCAGGCGCAGGGCGACGGGCGGGAGGGCGGCGAGCTCGCGCGCGAGGGCCTGGGCGGCGGGGAGGAGCTCGTCCGGCTCGACGAGGCGGTGGACGAGGCCGATCCGCAGCGCCTCGTCCGAGTCGAGCACGCGGGCGGTGAGCATGAGCTCGAGCGCCCGCGCGAAGCCGACGACGCGGGCGAGGAAGTAGGCGCCGCCGTCTCCGGGCACGAGGCCGACCTTGACGAAGGTGGAGCCGAACTGGGCGCCGCGCGCGGCGAGCCGCAGGTCGCACATGCACGCGAGGTCGAGGCCGGCGCCGATCGCCGGGCCGTTGATGGCCGCGATCACGGGCTTGTCGACGAGGCCGAGGCGGCGGGGGATCCGCTGGATCCCGTCCGCGTAGCGCCGCCGCAGCTCGGCCGGGCCGCCGGCGAACATGCCCTCCTTGCTCAGCATCCGCTTGAGGTCGCCGCCGGCGGAGAAGGCGGGGCCGGCGCCGGTGAGGATCAGGCAGCGGACGGCGTCGTCGCGCTCGGCGTCGGCCAGCGCCTCGACGAGCGCGGCGACCATGGCCTCGCTGTAGGCGTTGCGGGCGTCGGGGCGGTCGAGGGTGATCGTGGCGACGCTGCCCTCGGTCTCGTAGCGGAGGTCGGTGAAGGTCATGGGGCGCTCCGTTCAGTAGATGCCGGGGAACATGCGGAAGCGGGCGACGCGGCAGTACTCGTCCCAGAGCGGGCCGTACTTGGCGCGGCAGCGCTGCTCGTCGCGCCAGGCGCGGTGGGTGAGCAGGCAGAGCAGCCAGATCGGGACGAGGAAGGGGACGATCGAGCCGAACCCGGCGCAGGCGGCGAGCGAGAAGTAGAGCAGGATCTCGCCGGTCTGCTGGCACCCGATGTATCCGAAGTAGATCCCGGACACCCAACCCGTGTTGATCAGGCGCGGCGACAAGACCACGTCCCACGGGCGCTTGACGCCGTCGGTCAGGGTCTTGCGCACGGTCTGCGTCTTCGGATCGAGGATCGACACCGTGTTGCCGAGGTAGTTCGCCACGAACACGTCTTCGTTGTCGGGTTGGACCGAGACCGCGCGCGGACCGTTCCCGACCTTCAGGCGATTGATCTCCTGATGGA
>CAZMML010000333.1:0-5068 GCA_964567335.1 uncultured Nannocystis sp.
CCGCGCGGGCCGCGACGGGCGCGACGCCTACGGGCTGCTGCTGCTGGCGCCGGGGGACATGCCGCTGCGGCGGCGGCTGATCGAGCGCGGCACGGAGGACCGGCCGCCCTCGCCGGCGGTGGTCGAGCACAAGTGGAACCTCTTCCTCGAGCTGATGCGCTGGGCCGAGGGCGGGTCGTGCCGCCACGACGCGATCCTCCGCTACTTCGGCGACGAGGGCGAGGCGCTGGGGGGCTGCGGGCGCTGCGACGTGTGCCTCGAGCTCGCCAGCGAGGCGGCCTGGGACCCGGAGGAGACGACGCTGATCGTGCGCAAGGCGCTCAGCGCGATCGCCCGGATCCACCGCCGCTTCGGGCTCCAGGCGGCGGTCAGCCTGCTCCGCGGGGCGACCGACGAGCGGCTCGAGCGCTCGGGGCTGGTCCACACGCCGACCTTCGGCTGCTTGCGCGAGTACGACGCGACCTGGCTGCTGAAGGTGCTGCGCCGCTGCGTGGTCGCGGGGTGGGCCGACTTCACCGGCGAGGAGCGCCCGGTGGTCGTGCTGACAGACATCGGGCGGCGGGTGATGAAGGGGGAGATCCCGGCGCGCCTGCTGCTGCCGGCGCGCTCGGCCCCGACGCAGCGGGCGCTCGTGACAGGGTCGCCGAGACAGGTCCCCAAAGCCACCCCGGAGGAAGCCGCGCCGCTGGACGCGGCCGGCCTGGCGCTCTTCGAGCGCCTGCGCGCGCACCGGATGGCGGTCGCGGCCCGCGAAGGAGTGCCGCCCTACGTGGTCGCCAGCGATCGCAGCCTGCGCGACCTCGCCCTGCTCCGGCCGCAGACGCCAGACCAGATGCTGATGGCCCACGGGATCGGGGCGACGCGCGTGGAGCGCTACGGGGCCGGGTTCCTCGAGGTGATCGCCTCGGCGGCCCCGCGGGTCGCGGGCGGGCGCGGTCGCGGGTAAGGTGGACGCCGTGAGCCGGGGCTACACGGTGTACCTGCTGCGCTGCGCCGACGGGACGCTCTACGCCGGGATCACGAGCGACCTGGAGCGCCGCCTCGCGGCCCACAACGCGGGGAAGGGGGCGAAGTACACCCGCGGCCGGGGCCCGGTCGCGGTGGTGTGGCGGCGCGGACGGCAGGTCCCGCGCGAGGCCCGGCAGATCGAGCGCGCGATCAAGACCCTCTCCCGGGCGGACAAGGAGCGCCTCGTCGCGGGGGACCTCGGGCTGTGGCGTCGGGTCCGCCAGGCGGCGACGGGGCGCGAGAAAAATCCTGCGATCTCGAGGCGCGGCGCTGTGCTACAAAGCGCCCGCACCCGCGCATGAGCCTCGATGTCGTCTACAGCCGGATCATCCTCGTCCGGCACGGCCACTACGAGCGGATCGGCGAGCAAGGGGACACAGTGTGGGGCCTGACGCCGCTCGGCCGCCGCCAGGCGGTGCGCACCGGGCGGCGCCTGGCCCAGGTCCTCGACGCGGCGCAGGGCCGCTTCGAAGGGCTCTTCTCGAGCCCCTGGCCCCGCGCGCTGCAGACGGCGGAGATCGCCGCCCACGAGCTCCACATCGACCGGATCAAGGTCAAGCCCTACCTGCACGAGGTGCTCCCGATCGTCGACGCGGACCGGATCGCGGAGTTCGGCGCGCACCCCGGCTTGCCCTTCACGACGCCGGAAGAGCGGGCCGCGACGGTGAAGCAGATCGACCGCGTCCGCGAGCGCTTCTTCCGCCCGCCCAAGGTCAACAACGTCTCGGTGATCTTCACCCACGGCAACCTGATCCGCTACCTGGTCGCCCAGGCGCTGCGCCTGCCGATCGAGGCGTGGAGCCGCTTCGACTGCTCGCACTGCGGGGTCACCGAGCTGCGCGTCTACCCCGAGGAGTTCGAGGCGCTGATCGGGTACAACGACACGGGCCACCTGCCGCCCTCGCTGATCACGACCGCGTGATCGAGTAAGCTCGCGCGGTGCCGCCTCGACTGATCGGCGTGATCCACCTGCCCCCCTTGCCGGGGAGCCCGCGCGTCCGCCTCCCGCTCGCGGAGGTCGAGGCGCAGGTCGAGCGCGACGCCGCGGCCCTCGCAGAGGCCGGCTTCGACGCGGTGGTGGTCGAGAACTTCGGCGACGCGCCCTTCTTCAAGGAGGAGGCCCCGGCGGTGACGATCGCGGCGATGACCCGCTGCGCGCTCGCGGCGCGGCGGGCCGCGCCGCGGCTCGCCCTGGCGATCAACGTCCTGCGCAACGACGGCGCCGCGGCGCTGGCGATCGCGGCGGCCACGGGCGCCGCGGCGATCCGCGTCAACGTCCTCACGGGGGCGCGCGTGACCGACCAGGGGATCGTGGAGGGTCGCGCGGCCGAGCTGCTCCGCCTGCGCCGCGCGCTGGACGCCGAGGCGGTCGAGATCTGGGCCGACGTCGCGGTGAAGCACTCGGCGCCGCTGGCCGAGCGCCCGCTGGCCGACGAGACGCGCGACCTGGTCGGGCGCGCGCTCGCGGACGCGGTCCTCGTCACCGGCGGCGGGACCGGACAGGCGGTCGACCCAGCGCACCTGTCAGCGGTCCGCGAGGCCGCCGGGGGCCGCCCGGTCCTCGTTGCGAGCGGCGCGAGCGTCGAGGCGTTACCTGTCCTGAAGGACCTCTGCGAGGGGGTGATCGTCGGCAGCGCCCTGCGGGTCGACGGCCGCGCGGGCGGCCCGATCGACCGCGCGGTCGCGCGACGCTTCTCGGGGGCCTTCCGCGCCTCGTTCGGCCCCGCCCAGGGGTGACGTCAGGCGCACCGCCCCTGCCGACAACCCCGCGGGATCCAGGGTCGTGAGAGCCCTCCGCGTGGGTCGCCGAAGGCCCGGATGGGTCGCTCTCAGTCCATCCAGAAGCGGACGATGTCGTTGCGCAGCGCGATCAGCAGGAGGACGAGGATGATCACCAGACCGATCGCGCTGGCGATCTCGCGGGCGCGTTGGCCGAGGGGGCGGCGGCGGAGCGCCTCGAGCGTGAAGAACATCAGGTGGCCGCCGTCGAGGATCGGGATCGGCAGCAGGTTGACGAAGCCGAGGTTGATGCTGAGCAAGGCCATGAGCAGGAGGAACTGCCCGGGGCCCTGCTCGGCCGCGGTGCCGGCGACGTTGAAGATCCCGACCACGGAGCTCAGCTCGTCGACGCCGCGGTCGAGCGTCACCATCTGGCGCAAGCTGCTCCACATCATCCCGAGCATCGAGAGCGTCTCGTCGACCGCCGCGCGCGCGGCGTAGGTGAAGCGCCCGCGGATCGGCTCGGCGGGCGGCACGTCGCGGCGCGCGTAGGGCTCCGCGCCGAACCACAGGTAGGTGCGCTCCTGCTTGTAGAGGCCGCGGTGGGTGCGGTGCTCGGGGGTGACGGAGATCGTGCGCGGCTCCTCGCCGGGCGACTGCACGCGCAGCTCCGTGGTGCGCGTGCCGTGGCGATCGAGGTGGACGGCGAGGGTCTCCCAGCGGGTGATCTCGCGGCCGTCGAGGGCGAGCACGCGATCGCCGGGGCGGAGGCCGGCGCGGGCGGCGGGGGATTCGGCCGCGACGGAGCGGATGAAGGTGTTGGCGGGGAGGATCCCGGCGCCGGTGTCCGCGCCGCGCCGCGGGACGAGGCTGGCGTGGTTCGAGGTGTACCAGAGGTAGGTGCCGAGCTCGCCGGGGGCGCGCGCCGGGCGGAGGTACGTGAGACGGAGCGAGGTGCCGCTCTGGCGGGCCAGCTCGCGCTCGAGGTCCTCGACGGTCTCGACCGGCTCGCCGCCGATCGAGGTGATGATGTCGCCGGTGCGCAGGCCCTGCTCGTGGGCGGGGGACTTGGGGTCGATGATGCCGATCTGCGGCGCGTACACCCAGGGGTACACGCCGAGGAGGCCGCGGGCCTCGGGCTCGTCGACGGCGTTCTTGACGACGCTGCGGCGAGGCGTGACGTAGCGGTCGAGGCGGACGCCCTCGCGCTCGATCTGGACCAGCAGCTCGCGCTCGGGGGCGGCGCGGACGCGGTCCTGCATCTCGGGCCAGGAGCGGATGTCGACCCCGTCGATGGCGACGATGCGGTCGCCGGGGCGGAGATCGCTCGTGGCGGCCGCGGAGTCGTCGAGGATCGTGCCGATGATCGGGGGCGCGATCACGGTGTGACCAAGGTAGAAGGCGAAGTAGAGGACCAGCGGGAGGAGGAGGTTGAAGAGCGGACCGGCGCCGAGGACCAGGTAGCGGGCCCAGAGCGGGCGGTTGCGGAGGGCGCGGTGGGCCTCGTGGGGGGCGAGCGGCTCGTCGGGCGACTGGCCCAGGAGGGTGACGTAGCCGCCGAGGGGGATGGGCGCGATCCGGTACTCGGTCTCGCCGAGGCGGATCCGGGCGAGGGCAGGGCCGAACCCGATCGAGAAGCGTACGACCTTGACGTCGACGAGCTTGGCGGCGAGCAGGTGCCCGAGCTCGTGCACGAAGATCAGCGGGCCGATCAGGAGGATGAAGGCGAGAAATTGCGTCATCGTCTGCCTCGAGGGGCGAGGACGCGCGCGATGTCCGCCAGCGGGCCCATCGCTTCGTGGATACTCGACTCGCCCGCTGGGGCCGAGCGACCAGCGGGTGACGGGGCTCACAATCTATTTTGAGAGGCCTCTGGTGCTCCCAGGCGCGCCGCTTGGCCCTACACTGGGGGCACATCCGACACATCCACCGTCCTGCGGGCAGGTCTCGGCCTGAATCCCCCGGGCGACCGCGTCGTCACAGCGGCGCGACTGACCTCCACGAGGACTTCCATGCTTCGTACCTCTGTGATCCTGTTCGCGAGCTTCGGGCTGCTCGCAGGTTGTGCAACTTCATCGACGAACTCGACCAACTCGAACCCGCCCGGCGACGCCGGGAAGGTCCAGTATGACGTCGGTCAGCCCAGCGGCGGCGGCGGCGATCAGGCCGGCGGCGACCAGGCTGGCGGCGGCGACGCGGCCTCGGACGTGAAGGGCCGCGATACGACCTCGACGCGCGGCGCCACGGTCAAGCCGAAGGTCGCCAAGAAGGTGGCGACGACCAAGCCGCCGAAGGCCGAGGAGCCGCCGCCGGACCCGAAGGCCAAGCCGAAGCGCAAGGG
>CAZMML010000334.1:0-5064 GCA_964567335.1 uncultured Nannocystis sp.
AGGGCCAGACGATCCGCGCCGCGCGCGGCGTCGCGGCCGACGACTGGGGCGCCCCCTTCACCGTCGAGGCGCCGGCCGCCACCGCCGCGCCAGCGCTCGCGCCGGGCCTCGTCGGCGCCGACGTCGAGCTCCTCTACCCCGCCGGCGGACAGCTCCGGCACGCCCGGCTCGTCGGCGAGGAGGTCGCCGAGCTCGCCGACGTCCCGGACGCCTTCGGCGTCGTCGGGCGGGCCGCCGCCCTGCGGGCGCAGCTCGTGCCCTGAGGCTCACCAGGCGCTGACCGCGACGATCATCGAGTCGGGCTGCATCCCGCCGCAGCAGCCGCCGGTGTTGTCGCCGTCGGCGATCGCGCGGAGCTGGACCCCGTCGCACTTGCGCTGCGGGAAGGTGACGTTGCAGCCGTTGAGCATCGCCGTCCCGGCGCAGGTCTTCGCGGTCGTGTCGATCACCCCGACCACGACCCCGTCGCAGAGCACCTCCCACTTGCCCTGGCAGGTCTTCGGGATGTTGTAGGTGGCGATCCCGACGTGGGCGACGCAGGTGCGGGGCCCGCCGCAGGTGATCGACTGGCCGAAGGCCTGGAAGTTCTGCCCGTTGACGTTGTTGAAGGCGTAGTCGTCGTTGTCGCAGGGGTTGCCGCTAAAGCAGCCCGTCGCCGTGTCGTCGACCACCGCGTTGAAGGGCGCGCGCTGGCCCGTGGGCGTACAGATCCCCTCCTTGCACGCGTTCGTGCACTCGTCGTTGTCGACGTTGTTGCCGTCGTCGCAGACCTCGACGCCCTCCTGCACGATCCCGTCGCCACACTTCGCGTTCTTGCACATCGCGGTGCAGGCGTCGGTGTCGATGATGTTGTCGTCGTCGCACTCCTCGCCGGCGGCCGCGTTGACGACCCCGTCGCCGCAGGTCACGTCCGTGCAGTCGGGGTCGCAGGTCGCCGAGGGCCCCATGTCGTCGCAGACCTCGACCCCCTCGTGGACGACCCCGTCGCCGCACTGGGCCGGCATGCACATGTTGGTGCAGTCGTCGCCGTCCTCCATGTTCTCGTCGTCGCACTCCTCGCCCGGCTGGACGATCCCGTCGCCGCAGGTCGCCATCGCGCAGGCGTTCGTGCACAGGTCGTCGTTGACGTCGTTGCCGTCGTCGCACCCCTCGACCCCGTCCTGCACGACCCCGTCGCCGCAGACCGCCGCCACGCACGCGTTGAGGCAGGCGTCGCCGTTCTCCTCGTTGCCGTCGTCGCACTCCTCCGCGGCCTTGTTGACGAACCCGTCGCCGCACTTCGCGTTCACGCAGGTCGGCAGGCAGGCGTCGTCGTCGCGGGTGTTGCCGTCGTCGCACTCCTCGCCGTCGTCGACGACCCCGTCGCCGCAGACCGGCCCGCCCGACGAGCTGGCCGACTCCGTCTCGCCGGCGCTCGTCGTCGTCGACGTGCTGGTCGTCATCGGGCTGGTCGTGAAGGGGCTCGTCGACTCCCGCATCATGTCCTCGGCCCCCCCCGCGCACGCCGCCAGCGCCACGAACGCCGCGATCCCCCTCCACCCATAAGCAAGCAAGCGCATGTCATCAGTCTTCACCGCCCGGGGGCTGGCGGCAACACTTCGGCGGCGGCGGGCGACCGCGCCGCAGCCCAGGTCACACATGTCCGACCGGACAGTCTCGCGCACGCGGCTGCACCGACGTCCCCGCAGGCCCCAAGCGTCCCGGGCGCGCCCTTGGCGAGCGGCCGCGCGGCCCGCGCCGCGCCGCGCCGCTCAGCGGAGCTTCTTGACGAAGGCCGCCACCGCCTCGATCTCCTCGGGCTTCAGCTTGGTGTCGAAGGCCTTCATCACCGTCCCCGGGACGCCGGTCTTGAGCACCTTGATCACCGACGCCTTCGAGTGCTTCTTCTGCCAGTCCTTCGCCGTCATGTCGGGGATGTTCTTGCTCTTGAGCCCCGGCTTCCCCTTCCCGTCGGCCTCGTGGCAGGGCGCGCAGAACTTGAGGTAGAGCGGCTTGCCGTCGATCGCCGGCTTCGCGGGCGACTTCGGCTTCGGCTTCGCCGGCGCGGCCGGCTTCTCGCCGCCCTCGGGCGTCCCCTCGGGCGTCCCGCCCTCGGGCGGGCTGTCCGTCGGGACAGCCTCGCCGCCCTCCTCCGGCTCCTTGGCGATGTCCGGCGCGTTGCCGCCGCCCATCGCCGCGGCGACCTCCGCCCCGACCGCCGCGCCCAGCGTCGCCGGGGCGCTCGCGACCTCGCCCGGCGCGAACTTGCGGAGCATGAACGCGTACGCCAGGTCGAGCTCGCGGGGCGGCGCCGAGAGGCCGTTGTCCGCGACCATCCGCTCGATGACCTCCCGAACCTCCTTGGCGGAGCTCGGCGGCTTCTTGTCGACCTCGCCGAGGTCGTGGCACTGCGAGCAGATCGCCTCGTAGGCCTTCTGGGCCGCCCCCGCGTCGTAGGGCGCCGGCGCCCCCGCGCCCTCCTCGGTGCCGATCGCCTGCTGCTGCTTGAGCCGCTCGGCCCGCTGCTGCCGGGCCGACTTCTGCAGGTCGCCGGTGATCGCGATCAAGTACGAGGTGACCTCCCACAGCTCGCGCTCGGTCATCGGCTCGTCGAAGTTCGGCTTCTCGGCCATGCGCTCGACCACGCCCCACCACCCGGAGGGCGAGCGCGGCTGGCCGAGGATCGTCTTGAGGTCGTGGCAGACGACGCACTTGGTGGCGAGGACCGCCCGGCCGCTGCGCAGCGACTCCACCGTCGAGAGGTCGGGGAGCGGCGCCTCGGCCGGCATCCCCGCCGCCGGCAGCAGGCGGGCGACGCGCTCGCGGTTCTCGACGCTGTACACGCTGCCGCCGACCTGCCGCCGCGCGAGCCCGTACTCGCGCAGACCGCCGGGGACAGAGAGGCCGATCAGCAGGATCGTGCAGCCGAGCAGCACCGTCGAGAGCTGCGGCAGGAAGAGCGCGAGGTGGCGGAAGAGCGTCAGGATCGAGAGCTTGACGAGGATCAGCGCGCCGACGAAAAAGCCGAGGCTGACGTGGACCGCCGAGCGCGGCGGCAGCTCGACCTGGTAGAGCGAGAGCCGCGGGAGCATCTCGACCATCATCACCGCGTAGAGCGCCGCGTAGATGATGAAGAAGATCAGGTGGAGCCGCGCGAGGCCCCGCGGCGCCTTGCTGAAGTCGGGGTTGTGCCGGTCGAGGTGCCCCCACAGCCGGAAGAGCACGAACACGAACGCCAGCCCGGCGAGCACAAAGAGGAGTCCGAGGGTGACGCTGAGGGCGATGTCCATAGCCGGCCTGGCCTTCGCTGCCTCGGCCACCATAACACGAGCCCGCCGCGGTGCCGAGGGCACGCGGGCTCGATCCCTCGCCGGGGCCGGCGACCTGGCGCGGCCCGACCGGCGGGCGTATACGGCCCCCATGCTCGACCCACCGCGGATCCACGGGCGACGGGGGCGCCGCTACCCGCGACCGCCCGGGCGCCGCCGCGCAGCCCGCGGCGCACCCCGCCCCGCGCCCCTCTTCGCGCGGCTCTTTCGACATGTCCTACAAGCCATCTCTCCTGAGCCGGGAGCCCCGCGGTGAGCCGCGCCGCCCCCCGCGCCGAGCCCCTCGGCGCCGCCCCCGGCGTCCACGTCACCCGCTTCGTCTGCGCCGCCGGACCGCGCGACCGACCCTTCGAGGAGCAGCACACCGCCTTCTCGCTGGCCCTCGTCCTCTCCGGCTGCTTCTGCTACCGCTGCCGCGGCGTCACCCACGCGATGGCGCCGGGCTCGGTGCTCCTCGGGGAACCCGACGAGCCCTTCATCTGCTCGCACGAGCACGGCGTCGGCGACGTGTGCCTCTCCGTCGCGCTCTCCGAGGACCGCTTCGCCTCCGTCGCCTCGGCCTGCGCCGCCCCCGGGCGGCCCTTCGCCGCCTCGTCGCTGCCGCCGCTCGCCCGCACCTCCGCGCTCGCCCGGGCGCTGGCCGCCGGCGCGGACGGACCCGCGTGCGAAGAGCTCGCGCTCGATCTCGCCGGCGCGGTGCTCTCCGCCCTCCGCGACCGCACCGAGGTGCCGCCCCCTCCGCGGCCGCCCAGCGCGGTCGACCGCCGCCGGGTCCTCGCCGCCGCCCGCTTCATCGAGGCGCACGCCCGCGACCCCTTGACCCTGGAGGACCTCGCGCGCGAGGCCGGGCTCAGCGCCTTCCACTTCCTCCGCACCTTCCGCGGCGTCCTCGGCGCGACCCCCCACCAGTACCTCGTGCGCACCCGCGTCGAACGGGCCGCCGCGCGGCTCCTCGCCGGCGACGCCTCCGTCACCGCGCTCGCCTTCGAGGAGGGCTTCGGCGACCTCTCGAACTTCATCCGCACCTTCCGCCGCCACCTCGGCGTCTCGCCGGGGGAGTTCGCGCGGCGCGGTCGCAGCAAGAATTGCCAAGTCGACCGCCGCGGGGTCGTCCTATTCCCCCGCTCATGATCGACCACCTGAGCCTCCACGTCCGCGACCTCTCCCGCAGCGCCCGCTTCTACGCCGACGTCCTGCGCCCCCTCGGCGCCGGCGTCGCCTACCAGGACGAGCACACCGCCGGCCTGGGCCCCCCGGGGAGCCCCCAGCTCTGGCTGTCCCCCGGGACATCTCCGCAGCCCGTCCACCTCGCCTTCAAGGCGGTGGATCGCGCCGCGGTGCGCGCCTTCTACGACGCCGCCCTGGCCGTCGGCGCCCGCGACAACGGCCCGCCCGGCCTGCGCCCGCACTACCACGAGCACTACTATGGCGCCTTCGTCCTCGACCCCGACGGCCACAACATCGAGGCCGTCTGCCACGCCCCCGAGCCCTGAGGCTCAGGCGAGCGGACGGGTCCGATCCTCCCCCGCGCCCAGCAAGGGCGCGAGGAGGGCGCCCACGAACTCGGCCACCGCCGCGATCCGGGGCAGAGCGAGCGTGTCCGCCGTGATCCACCGATTGTCGGTCAGCGACGCCTGGATCGACTTGCCGGGCTTGAGGACGGCCGCCAACGTCGCCACTGTCGACTTCGCCCGTCCTGAGGGCCTGTTGAACTCCCTGACCTCGCGCCCGACGAACATCGTTGGCTCGACGGCTG
>CAZMML010000335.1:0-5063 GCA_964567335.1 uncultured Nannocystis sp.
TCGCGCAGGGGGCGGTCGCGCAGGTTGCCCTCGGACTCGGCGAGGTCGGTGGTGGTGCAGGGGAGCACCTCGCCGGTGGCCCCGACGACGCAGGAGATCCGGCCGGCGCCGCAGAGGAAGGGCTGATCGCGGTAATAGAGGTCGTCCTCTCCGGCGCTGCCCCACTCGTTGCAGAGCTCGACGTGGAAGACGCCGCGCTTGCGGCGCGCGAAGGCGGCGACCCGCCGGAGCTGGTCTGGGGTCGGGAAGAGGGCCCGGTGCTCGGCGCCGCGGCCCTCCGGCGCGAAGAGGTGCAGGCCCCAGGAGTCGGCGCCCGAGGCGGCGACGATCGGGAAGAGGTCGGCGATCCGGTCGGCGCTCTCGCGGGTGACGGTGGTGCCGGCGACGACCTCGGGGCAGCCGCACTCCTTGAGCGCGCGGATCGCCGCCAGCGCCGCGGCGTGGCTGCCGCGGCGGCCGCGGAAGAGGTCGTGGAGCTCGGCGTCGCCGTCGAGGCTGATCGCCGCGAGCGTCGGCGGGTGGCGCTCGAAGAGCGCGCGGAAGCGCGGGACGTGGCCGCCGTGGGTGTGCATCGCCCACTCGAGCCCCTGCGCGCGCGCGTAGGCGACGAGCTCGGCGATGTCAGGGCGGAGCAGGAGCTCGCCGCCGGCGATCACGAAGGTCGGCCGGCCGAGCGCGACGAGCTCGTCGATCAGGAGGCGCTGGACCTCGCGGGTGGTCAACTCGTCCTTGTGGCGCTTGCCGGCGGAGGAGTAGCAGTGCGGGCAGCGGAGGTCGCACGCGGCGGTGGCGATCCATTGCACCGCGACCGGCCGCCGGACCAGGCGGAGGACGCTGAGGAGGCGGGTCTCGGTCTCCCAGACTTCCGGCGCGGCGCGGGCGTAGAGGCGATGGAGGAGTCCCATGCGCCCAGGATACGTCAGCGGGGCGGCGCCGTCGTCCGCGTTCACGCGCGGGCAGGCGCGCGGGCGCTCGGGTCGTCGCTGCGGAACACGACCATCGCGGCCAGCGCCGCGGCCCAGAGCGCCGCGATGTGCAGGAACATCGCCTCGCCGCCGTAGTGCTTCAGGATGTAGCCCGAGACCAGCGGCCCGGCGAGGGTCCCGAGGCCGTAGGAGCCGTTGAGCAGCGCGTTGCTGCGGCTGTAGTCGCGCGGGGCGGCGATGAGGCTCTGCAGCGCCAGGCTGAGCGGCCAGATCGGCGCGAGCGAGGCGCCCGCGAGCAGCACGACGAGGGCCACCAGCGCGTAGGTCGGCGACGCCGCGAGCAGGGCGGTCAGGACGACGCCGAGCGCGACGAGGCCGCGGACGGTGCGGAGGTGGCCGACGCGGTCACCGAAGCGGCCGACGAAGACGACGCTGGCGGCCATCCCGACCGCGAAGCAGCCGACGAGCAGGCTGGTGTCCTCCTTGGCCACGCCGCGCGCCTCGATCAAGAAGAGCGGCAGGAAGAGCACCAGGGAGGCCTGAAAGTAGCCGTAGCAGAAGGTCGGGACGCAGGCGGTCTTGATCCTCCAGTAGAGCGACAGGATGCCGAGGCGGGCGGAGGGCGGCGGGGCGGCCTGGGGCGCGCAGGCCGGCTCCTCGTGGTGCCCGCTGCCCGGGATCGAGTGGATGTCACGGTCGAGCAGCCCGAAGGCGAGGGCGGCGGCGGCGGCGGCGAAGAGGCCGGCGGCGACGAAGACGTTGGTCATCGGCAGCGCGAGCATGATCAGCCAGCCGATCACCGATCCGAGCCCGTAGCCGGTCGCCATGGCGATCGTGTAGAGGCTGGTGATCAGCCCGCGGCGCTCGTGGGTGGTGCGCATCAGGAGGATCGTCTCGATGCTGACCCACACGCCGACGGAGAAGGCGCCGTCGCGGCAGCGGGCCAGCGCGAGGCCGAAGAAGGTCGGGAGGAAGGGGAAGATCGCGGTCGCGGCGCCGTAGCCGCACAGGCCCGCGGCGAGCATGACCCGCGGCGAGAGGCGCCGGACCAGCAGGCCCATCGGCACCGAGAGCGCGGCGATCCCGAGGGAGAAGAACATCGCCAGCTCGCCGATCGTCAGCTCGTCGATGTGGCGGATCTTGTTGAGGTAGACGGCGACGACGGCGGTCACCATGCCGTAGGCGGTGCCGGTCATCCCGCACACCAGGTAGGCGGTGCGGATGTTGCGGTCGCGGAGCTCGCGACCCCACAGGAGCGCCAGGGCGGCGCGCATGCTGCCCGGGGGAGCGCTCACGGCATCATGTCCGTGACCGTGTCCATCTTGCAGTTCTTGGTCACGTCGAGGGGCAGGGACATCGGCCCGGGGATCCGGACCGCGGCGAAGGTCGAGCCGGCGAGCGGCGCCATCAGCGGGCTCATCACGTCGCCCTCGATGGTGCCGCAGTAGAAGTCGGCGCTGATGATCGTGCCGTTCATCTTCAGCGTCGCGGTGATGTCGCCGCCGGTGACCGGGTTGGCCATGCCGGTGACCATCACGACGCCGGCGTCGATCTCAAAGGAGCCGTCGACGATCGGCAGGTTCTCGTAGTGGAGCGGCTCCCCGACGGGCGTGCGCGGGGTGGTCACCTTGCCCTGCGTGAGCGCCAGCGGCTGGAGGTCGGAGGTCATCGTCACGTTCCCCGCCATGTCGATCGAGACGACGTTGGTGCTGACGAACTGCAGCGGGAGGTCGGGGGCGATGATGGTGGAGATCGCCAGGTGGAAGTCGCCGCTGATGTCGGCCTCGACGGCCGGGAGATCGGGCTCTGGCGGCGGCATGAAGTCCCGCTCGTCCTCGGTGTTGTCGATGAACTCCCCGAACTTCGCCTCGGGATCGGGGCACCCGCCGATCAGGACCAGGCAGGCCGGGAGCGCCAGCCAGGCGCGGCGGTCGGGGCGGAGGGCGGGGGCGAGGACGAAGAAGGGCTGCACGGCGGCTCATTTTATCCCCCGCGCCGGCCGGGGCCCAGTGTAAAGTGGCGCGGTTTCCCATGCACCACCTCGCTCCTCTCCCGAAGAGACCTGGCCGTCGTCACCGCAGCAAGCCCCTCGCCTGGAGCCTGGGGCTGGGGGCCCTCCTCCTTGTGGGGTCGACGGCGGGCCCGGCTCGCGCGTCGGGACTCAGCACCGCGCGCTTCGGCGGGGAGCACGGGCATGTGACGACCGACAACCCGACCGCGATCTACTACAATCCAGCGGGGATCGCGCTGAAGCCCGGTACGCGGATCTTCCTCGACGCGAGCGTGGCGCTGCGCTGGGCGAGCTATCAGCGACCGGCCGACGCGATCAGCAGCTCGAGCGGCACGCCGATGGACGCGCTCGACGCCAACGTCGGCACGGCCAAGCTCTTTAATGCGATCGCGGGGCCCTTCGCCGGCGTCAGCTCGGACTTCGGCACCAAGCTCTTCTCCGCCGGCCTGGCCTGGTACTACCCCTTCGGCGGCCAATCGCGCTGGGACCTCAACGAGAAGTACAGCGGGAGCGGCATGTACCCGGGCGCGGTCGACGGCGTGCAGCGCTGGTACACGATCGACGGCAAGCTGCGCTCGATGTACCTGACCGCCGCGTTCGCCTTCAACTTCCCGAAGATCGGGCTCTCGATCGGGCTCTCGGGGAGCGCGATCCGCAGCGAGATCGACACGATCCGCGCCCGCAACACCGACGGCACCGACGACCTGGTCGACAGCAACGGCCTCAAGGAGGGCCGCAGCTGGCTCAAGGCGTCGGGGTGGCAGGGCGGCTTCGGCATCGGGGCGATCTGGCAGTGGCAGGACAAGCTGTGGATCGGGGCGTCGTACACGAGCCGGCCGAACGTCACCGGCGACATGACCCTGACCGGCGAGCTGCGGAACGTGTTCGGCCTCGGCGCGCCGACGCCGGCGACCCCGATCGACCTCCTCCAGCGCTTCCCCGACATCATCCGCCTCGGCTTCCGCGTGCGCCCGATCGCGAAGCTCGAGCTGCGCCTCTTCGGCGACTTCACCAACTGGAAGGTGTTCGACAAGCAGTGCGTCCTCGACCGCGGCGTCGACGGTCGCCGCTGCGACTTCGCGGGCGCCGCGACCGCGCTCGACAAGCCGGAGGACTTCGGCGCCGAGGGCGAGGGCACCAAGGGCGTCACCCAGCACCTGCCGCGCTTCTGGCGGCCCTCCGGCGGCGTCCGCTTCGGCGCGAGCTACTGGGTCGTCGACCGCGTCGAGCTCTTCGCCGGCCTCGGCTTCGACAGCAGCGCGGTCCCGGTGCAGACGCTCGACGCGGCGCTCCTCGACAGCAACAAGATGACCTTCTCGCTCGGCGGTCGCTTCCAGCTCCACCGCCACTTCGCGCTCGGCCTGACCTTCACCGACATCGCCTACTTCAAGGTCGACACCGCGGGCCGGAACGTGCTGCACAAGTTCAAGGCGCCGACCAAGCAGGCCGACGCCAACGGCGTGTACAAGCACAACATCTTCCTCACCAACATCTACTTCGACGTGTCCTTCTGATGCTGTCCCCGCTCGCCGAGCTCGCGGAGATCCTGCGGCCCGCCGGCGGCGGCCTCTACCTGGTGTCGACCGGCCGGGCGGAGCAGCAGGCGCTCCAGCGCGGGCTCTACGGCGCGAGCGACGAGGCGGGCGTGCGCGCCGGCTTCCTCCGCGGGCTCGCGGCGATCGCGGGGGCCCGCGCGGTGATCCTCGGCTGCCCCTCGGACGTCGGCGCGGGCTTCCGCCGCGGCGCGAACCTCGGCCCGCAGGCGATCCGCGGGGCGCTGCTCGCCGACCCCGAGTGGCCGGCGCGCGCGGCGGCCGCGGGCGTGGTCGACGTCGGCGACGTGTTCGGCGTGCCGCAGCTCCTCCACGACGACATGCTCCGCGAGGAGCAGCTCGCGGCGACCCGGCGCTCGATCTACGGGCACCTGCCGGCGGAGGTCGCGGCGCGCCTGCCCGCGTCGCCGCTCTCGATCGCCGAGCGCGCGCTCGACCTCATCTACGCGATCAACCCCGAGGTCGCGCCCGTGATCCTCGGCGGCGACCACTCGACCGCGTGGCCGGTCGCGGCGGCGCTGGCCCGGCACCGCCGCGATCGCGGCGGGATCGTACAGCCCGACGCGCACACGG
>CAZMML010000336.1:0-5053 GCA_964567335.1 uncultured Nannocystis sp.
CGCCCGCGTGGGTCGACGATCGCCGGGTCCTCGTCGATCTCTGCACGCGCCGGATCGAGCGGGACCTGCAGGAAGACGCGGCCCCCGGGCCGAAGGACGCGCATCATCTCGCGGATCGCCGCGCGATCGTCGGCGACGTGCTCGAGCACGTGGTAGGCGATGATCACGTCCCAGGTCGCGTCCTCGACGAAGATCATCGCGGTGATGTCCGCCCACAGGTCCTCGGCCTCGCGCTCGACGTCGGCGGTCTTGTAGCGGAGGTTAGCGAGCTGGCGGAGGCGCTGCTTCTCGCCGGGCATCGGCGAGAAGTGGAGGACGTCGAGGCTGGCGCGGAAGAGGTCGGTCTCGCGCTCGAGGTAGAGCATGAAGAGCCGGTGGCGCTCCCTCGCCTTGCACTTGGGGCAGGCGGCGCCGGGGCGCTCGCCGATCGGGTCGAAGACCCCGACGTACCCGCACACGTTGCAGGTCCGCGCGCGCTCGACGGCCGGCGCGCGCCCGGCCGACACCCCCGCGGGGTCACGCGCGACCTCGGGCCCGGAGCAGGCGAGCACGAGGAGCAGGCTGGCGCCGAGGGCCGCGGGGCGGGGGTGCACGAGCGAGGTGTATCACAGCGCGCGGCGGCGACGGGCCCGGAGCGCCCCTGGCTCCTATTCACGCCACTCGATCTCGATCCCCTCGCCCTCCTCAGGGACGACAGCGCGGAGCATCTTGAGCAGCTCGGCGTCGGCGCCCTCGTCCGCGAGGTACTCGAGCGTCGTCTGGTCGATGTAGTAGTCGCGGTCGGTCGCGCTCTCCTCGACGAGCAGGTCGATGAGATCCTGGAGCTGCTCGGCGGTGATCGAGCCGATCAGCGCGCCGGTGTCTTTGTTGATCAGCGTGGGCACCGCCGCATGATAGCCCGGGCGGGCCTCACGCGACGGCCTGGCGGAGCGCGAGGTAGGCGTCGCTGAGCATCCAGACGCAGAGCTCCTGGGCGTTGCGGCTGAGGACGATCCGCTGCTTGAGGCTGCCGTTGGCGAAGCCGTCCAGCAGACACGCGGCGGAGAGGCATCCGCTCACGTCGCCGGAGAGCAGGAGGGCCATCCGGAGGTCGGTGGTGAGCAGCGCGCGGGCGGTGGCGGCGGGCTCGAAGTGGTGCGACGAGAGCGCCTGGCAGATCCGGAGCAGCGGCCGTCGCTGACGCCGCGGGAGGTTCTTGCCGAGGTTGTTGGCGACGTCGCGGAGGCGCCGCGGATCCGGGTCCGCGGTGATCGCGTTGAACACCTTGGTGCTCTCGAAGCTGGCCGCGATCATCAGGTCGACCTCGACCGGGATCAGCGACCGCACCCGACCGCCGCCCAAAGCGCGCCGCGCGATCGCCACGGCCGCGAGGCCGCGCCACGCGATCGGATCGCCGCGGAGCCAGAGGTTGACCCCGAGGCGCAGCGTCTGCTCCTCGCCCTCCTCGACGATCGCCACCGTGTTGGGCACGGAGCAGGCGCGGAGCGAGAGGTCGTCGATGCCGATCAGGCGCACCCACTGCTGGAGCGGGGCCCGGATCGCGCTGCTGTCGACGTTCGGCGGGACGGGGACGATCTCCTCGGCGTTGAGGCCGCTGAACTCGGGGAACATCCGGTCCATCGCGGTCTCGACGCAGGTCAAGAGGTCGTTGATGTCGAGGAGCTCGCCGACCGAGAAGAGCTGCTGGCGCATGGCCGGGGTCGCGGCGGCGGTCTGCAGGCCCTGGGCCGAGGCCGGCCGCATGAAGCCCTCGGGGACCGCGCCCTCGCCGGGCTCGAGCGCCTGGACGAGCATGCGCGCCATCTGCGAGAGGGTCGGGTTGGAGCGCGCGGCGACCTCGGCGAGCAGGCGGATGTCGCCGGTGTTGACGCCGCCGCGGCCGATCCCCGCGAGCATGGCGACGCGGATCGGCTCGAGGAAGGCCGACACGCGATCGGTCTGGCCGAGGCGCTCGAGCAGGCGCGTGAGCAGGAGGATCGTGGTGCGGTTGCCCGGGCCGAGCTCCGCGGCGCGCTCGACCGCGGCGAGCGCCTGGCCCTCGCGGCCGGCCACCTCGGCCAGGAGGCTGGCGCGGCGGAAGTAGAGGTCGTGGAGGCGGTCCGGGTCGCGCTCGCGCTGGGCGAGCCGCTCGAGCAGGTCCGCGGCCTCCGAGGCCTGACCTGTCCGTTCGAGCAGCCCGGCCATGAGGCCGATCGCGCGCGGGTCGTCGCCGCGGGCCGCGAGGACGATCCGGCCGTGCTCGAGCGCGCGGGCGAGGGTGGCCGGGGCGCGGGCGAGGTCGCCGGCGAGGATCAGGCGCAGGTCGACGGCGGCGGGGTCGGCGGGGTCGTAGAGCCCGAGGAGCTGCTCCATCACCCGCGCCGAGTCGGCCTCGCGCCCGAGCTGCTGGTAGCAGCGGAGGAGGCCGCGCAGCGCCTGCTTGCCGTCGGGGCGCGCCTGGGCGGCGACGGTGAAGTAGGCGAGCGCGTCCTCCTCGCGTCCGGCCTGCTCGCCGAGGAAGACGCCGAGCTCGTAGCGGAGGCCGGGGTCGGAGATCCGGCCGAACACGGTGCGGAGGAGGTCGAGCGCCGGCTTCGGCTCGGGGAGCTGGCTGGCGAGGGCGCGGGCGAGGCCGATGGCGTCGCGGTAGTGGGGGTCGCGGCCGAGGA
The DNA here is from genome assembly GCA_964567335.1 of uncultured Nannocystis sp. GTDB lineage: Bacteria > Myxococcota_A > Polyangia > Nannocystales > Nannocystaceae > Nannocystis. Next base: position 2,649 of record CAZMML010000336.1, read on the forward strand.
TCTGGCCGAGCAGCGCGAGCGCGTGGTCGCCGTCGGCGGCCTTGCCGGTGGTGCCCGCCTTGACGGCGGCGTCGCGCGCCTCGGCCATGAGCGTGTGGACGCTGACGGCCTTGGCCTTGGTCGGGGCGGCGGTCTGGGCCGCGCCGGAGCTGACGCGCTGCAGCCCGAGGTCCGCGGGCGCGAGCCCCGGCATCGCCCGCAGCGCGGCGCGGTACGCCCGCTGCGACTCGTTGGCGGCGCCGGCCTGCTCGAGGAGCTCGGCGCTCTCGAGGTAGAAGACGGCGCGCTCGGCGTCCGACTGCGCCCGCACGGCGCGGGCGCCGACGGCGTCGGTCATCGCCAGCGGGTTGTTCGGGTCGGAGAGCAGGCCCTCGAGGAGGCGCACGGCGTAGGGGTTGCCGGGGTCCTCGCGGAGCGCCTCGAGGATCGCCTTGGCCGCGAACTCCCGGTCCTCGAGCGCCTCGGAGCGGAGCAGGGCCTCGGCCGACTCGACCAGGAGGGTCGCCTGGTAGTGGGTGTCGTCGCTGACCCGCGCGAGGCGGAGGCGCTGCGTCGGCAAGGACTCGGTGTCGCCGGTCTTGCGGAGGAGGTTCTTGTACTCGCGCAGGAGGATCGCGTCGTCGGGGGTGACCGCGATCGCCTCCTCGTAGGTGCGCCGGGCGGACGCGAGGTCGCGGAGCGCCAGGTGCAGGCGGGCGATGTGGACGAGGACGCCGGCCTTGGCCGGGCCGCTGCAGTGCTGCGCGTGGTCCTCGAGGAGGCGGACCAGGTTGGGGTTGTCGCCGGCGGCGACGAGGAGGCGCCGGGCGCGTTCGAAGGCGAGGCCGTGGTCGGGCTGGACGACGAGCGCGGCGCGGTAGTGCTGGAGGGCGCGGTCCTCGTCGAGCGCGGCGCTGGCCGACTCCTTGCGCGCGAGCGCCTCGGCGATGAGGCCGAGCCGGTAGTGGTAGTCGGCGAGCAGCGCCGGGCTGTGGGGGAGGTCCTGCGCGCGGAGGAGGTCGTAGGCCTCGCGGATCCGGCCGCTCGCCGAGAGGAGCTGCAGCAGGATCTCGCGCGCGGGCACGAGGTCCGGGTTGATCCGGTAGGAGCGCCAGAGGTACTCGATGGCGCGGTCCATGTCGCCGACCTCTTCGAAGCAGATCCGGCCGGCCTTGAGGGCGAGCACCGCGGGGTCGGTGGTCGGGTCGACGTCGGGCTCGTGCAGCCGCAGGAGCGCGGCGAGGTCGCCGCTGTCGCGGTAGAGCCGCGCGAGCGCCCGCAGGGCCGGGGTGTAGCCCGGGGTCAGGCCGAGCGCGCGCTCGTATGCCTCGCGGGCGGCGCCGCGTTGCTTGAGGTGGAGCTCGAGCGCCTCGCCGAGCTCGACGAGGATCGCGGTGCGGGCGGTCGGCTCGTCGAGGCGCTCGACCAGGAGCTGCAGGGTGGTGATCAGGACCGGCGTGCGCTCGTGGCTGCGGCAGAGCCCCGCCAGCTGGTAGAGGGAGAGGACGTCGTCCTGGTCGAGCTGCGCGATCTCCTGGAGCGTGGCGATAGCGAGGTCGACGTCGTGGAGCTCGTTCTCCGCGATCGTGGCGACGCGGCGCAGGGCGGCGAGCCGCTCGGGGCCCTCATTGGTCTCGCGGGCCTGGCGCTGGAGGATCGCCGCGGCCTGGGCCCACCGCCGCATCTTCTCGTAGACGCTGCCGAGCGCGCGCAGGCAGTGGGCGCCCCGCGGGTCCTCGGCGACCGCGAGCTCGTAGACCTCGGCGGCGCGGACGAGGTTGTGCTCGACCTCCTCGTGGACGTAGCCGAGGCGGACGAGGATCGCGGCCCGCTCGGCGCCGTGCGGCTGGTGCTGCGCCCACTCGGTCAGGTGGGCGACGAGCGCGGGGGTGTCGCGGAGGACCCGGTAGATGTCGGCGAGCGCCTGCCAGACCCAGCGCTGCTCGGGGAGGTGCTTGCGGACGAACTTGAGGTCCGCCTCGAGGACCCGGTAGGACTGCGCCTGCTCGCCCTCCGGCGCCGCGGCGTCCTCCTCCTCGGCGCCCTCTTGCAGCCGGCGCAGCGTGCCGTCGTCGTCGAGCGCGCTCTGGCGGGCGGCGAGGGGGGTCGCGGCCCAGCGTATGCGGGCGATCTGCTCGCGGACGATCGCCTGCTCGCGGGTGTCGTCGAGGAGGGCGGCGAGGCGGGCGAGGATCCGGAGGTAGTGGTCCGGCTCGGCGCTCGCGGGCCGCGCGAGCGCCTCGCCGGCGAGCGCGTAGGCGAGGGCGTCGAGGAGGCCCTGGGCGGCCGAGGCGTCCTGGTTGGCGGCGAGCCAGGCGTCGACGTCGGCGAGCAGCGCGGGCGACATGCGCTCGGAGCCGAGGACGACCACGGCGAGCTGGAGCGCCGTGGCGGTGGTGATCGGGTCCTCGGTGAGCGCGGCGAGG
>CAZMML010000337.1:0-5051 GCA_964567335.1 uncultured Nannocystis sp.
TCTCCGTCGACGCCGCCTCGCTCGCGGTGCAGCGGGCGGTCCAGGGGGAGGTGGCGACCAAGATGCACGCGATCGACCGCCAGCTCGACGTCCGCGTCCAGCTCCCGCGCGTCGATCGGACCCAGGCCGCCGATGTCGGCCGGATCGTCGTGGCCGTCCTCGGCGATGTGCCGGTGACGGTCGCCGCGATCGCCAACCTGGTCGAGGCCACGGGTCCCGCCGAGATCCGACACCTCGACGGCCGACGTGGGTTGCGGATCCGCGCCCGCCTGACCGGAGAGGACCTCGGCGCGGTCGCGCGCGCGGTCGAGGATGTGCTCGCCCGCCACGCCGACGCCGATCCCCGGGTGCAGAGCGAGCTCGGCGGCCAGGCGCAAGCGCTCGGCGGTTCCCTGAAAAGTATGTTGTTCGCGGCGCTTATCGCGGTCTTCTTGATCTACGTCGTGATGGCTTCGAGCTTCGAGAGCCTGCACCACCCCTTGCTGATCATGGGCACCGTGCCGCTGGCGATCGTCGGCGTCGCCGCGGCGTGCGTCCTGACCGAGACCCCGATCTCCGCGATGGTCGGGATGGGCTCGATCATCCTCGGCGGCATCGTCGTCAACAACGCGATCGTCCTGGTCAACACCGTGAACTACCGCCGCGGCCAGGGGATGGAGGTCGGGCCGGCGCTCGTCGAGGCCGGTCGCCTCCGCTTGCGGCCGATCGTGATGACCACGGCGACGACGGTCCTCGGCCTCTTGCCGATGGCGGCCGGCCTCGGCGACGGCGCGGCCCTGCGCCAGCCGCTTGCGGTGACCGTGATCGGCGGGCTCACGGCGGCGACGCTGCTGACCCTGGTCGTCATCCCCTGCATCTACAGTCTCGTGCCCGGGCGGCGGCGAGCGGCCTGGACGGGCATGGGGGGGGAGGACTGAAGTGAGCGCAGCCGACCCTGGGGACAGCGTGTCGCGGGCGCCCATGCCCGGGCGCCGCAGCCTCAGCGACCTGGCGCTCGATCGCCCGGTGATGATCGGGATGCTCCTGCTGGCGATCCTCGTGCTCGGGGCGATCGCCACCGCGAGGCTCCCGCTCGCCTTCCTGCCAGCCTCCGGCGTGGGTCGGGTGTCGCTCCGCTTCGGCCTGCAGCGGACCAGCCCGGAGCTGGTCGAGCGGGAGATCATCCGCCCGATCGAGGAGGCCATGGCCGGGCTGCGCGGCCTGCAGAGGATCCAGGTCGGGAGCGGCGGCTGGGGCGTGCGGGTCAACCTCGAGTTCGTCGCCGGCACCGATATCGCCGCGCGCAAGGCCGAGATCCGCGAGCGGATCGATCGCCTGCGGCCGACGCTCCCGGACTCGATCACCCGCGTCACGCTCGACTCATGGGGCCGCTCGGACGACGCCGTCGTCCGCCTGCGCCTCGCCAGCGAGAGCGACCTGACCCGCTCCTACGAGCTGATCGAGCGCCACGTCGTGCGGCCGATCGAGCGGATCCCGGGGGTGTCCCGCGTCGACCTTGAGGGCGTCGAGCCGCGCGAGCTGGAGGTCGCGCTCGACCTCGAGGCGCTGCGCCGCTCGGGCGTCTCGGCTCAGGCGGTCAGTACGGCTGTCCGTGAGGCCAGGCAGGGACGCAGCCTCGGGATCCTCCGCGAGGACGAGGTCAGCCCCGGCGTGCGCGCGCCGGCGATCCCGGCGGACCCACAGGCCTTCGCGGCGTTGCCGGTCGCGCGCGCCGCATCGGCGCAGCAGGTCGCCGCCCTCCCGGCGACTGGCGAGGCGACCGAGGCGACCGCGCCCGCGCCGGCCCGCCTCGGCGAGGTGGCGCGGGTGCAGATCCACCCGCGGGAGAACCGCAACTTCCGCAGCCTCGACGGGCGCCTCGGCGTCGACCTCTCGGTCTACGCCGAGGCCGGCGCGAGCCCGGTGGACGTGGCCCAGGCGGTCGGCCGCGTGGTCGACGAGCTGCAGCGCAGCCCGGCCCTCGGAGGGCTGTCGGCGGTCGTCTACCACGATCAGGGGAAGATCATCCGCCGCACCCTCGCCGACCTCCGCGACACCGGCATCTACGGCGGGGTGCTCGGGGTGGTGATGCTCTACCTCTTCCTGCGCCGCTTCGGCGTGACGCTGATCGCGGCGACGTGCATCCCGCTGACGATCCTGGCGACCTGCGGCGTGCTGCTGATCCGCGGGGAGGAGCTCAACTGCATCGTCCTCCTCGGGCTCGTGCTCGGCGTCGGCATGCTCGTCGACAACGCGGTCGTGATCACCGAGGCGATCGAGCTCCACGCGCAGCGCGGGCTGGCGCCGCGCGCGGCGGTGCGGGCGGGCGGGCGCGAGGTCGGCCTCGCCGTGATCGCGTCGACCCTCTCGAGCGTCATCGTGTTCCTGCCGCTGGTCTTCGGCGACCGGTCCAACCCGATGAGCGCGCTGCTGGCCCCGCTCGGGATCACCTTCGCCACCGTGCTCCTGTGCAGCCTGGTGGTCAGCCAGACGCTGGTGCCGCTGGTCATGCCCGCGGCGCTGCGCCTCGGCGGGGTCGCGCCGCGGACCGGTCGCAAGGGCCCGATCCTCGGGCCGCTGACCGCGGCCTACGCGTGGTTGCTCGCGCGGACGCTGCGCTTCCGCCGGAGCGCGCTGGTCCTCGGCCTCGGCCTGGCGGCGACGGCGATCTGGCCGGCGACCCACCTGAACTACAACCTCACCGACATCGACCCGAAGCCCGACTGGGTCGAGGTCTCGCTGCAATTCGTCGGCAGCCCCGGCTACAAGGAGATCGGCGCCCGGGTCCGCGCGATCGAGGACGCGCTGCTCGGGAAGAAGGACGAGATCGGGGTGGCCCACGTGAGCTGCGCGTACTCCGACTTCTGGGGCCGCTGCGACGTCCACCCGGTGCAGCGAGCCGAGTCTGAGTCCGACGCCGAGGCCTTCACGGACGTGATCCGACGCGCGCTGCCGGAGCAGGCGGGGGTCCGCTACCTCGTCGGCGAGAACAGCCAGGGGTCGATGCGCGGCCAGGCTGATCGCCACGACATCGAGCTGGCGATCAAGGGCGAGGACATGGGCGTGCTCATGGCGCTCTCCGAGCGCGTGGCGCGGCACCTGCGGGCGACTCTGCCGCGCGGCAGCCCGGACGACCCGAACAACGGCGGCTTCGACATGGTCACCGGACCCTACGACGAGGGTTCGCGCGAGATCCACGTCCGCCTCGACCCGGCGCAGCTCCGCCGCTACGGGCTGCGCGCGGATGAGGTCGCGCGGCTGGTACAGACCGCGTTTCAGGGGGTGCCGCTCGGGCAGGTCCGCGGCGAAGGCGGGCAGATCGAGCTCCGCCTCTCCGCCGCGTCCAACTCGGGCGGCGAGGGTCCGACCCTCGAGGAGCTGCGCGACCTGCCGATCCCGCTGGCGGACGGGCGGGAGGTGACGGTCGGGAGCGTCGCCGCGATCGAGCGCACCCGCAGCCCCTTCTTCATCCAGCGCCTCGACCGCGAGACGCAGATCAAGGTCAAGGTCCGCTTCTTCGCCCCTGATCCGCAGAAGAACCGCGCGACCGTCGACGAGGCGATGAAGAGCTTCCAGTTCCCGAGCGGCTACGGGAGCGGCGAGTGGAGCCGCTGGGGCCGCAACCAGCGATCGAGCGCGGAGATGCTGATCGACCTCGGGCTCTGCCTCTTGCTCGTCTACGCGGTCATGGCCTCGCTCTTCGAGAGCTTCCTGCAGCCCTTCGCGATCCTCGCCACGTGCCTGCTCGGCTGCGTCGGAGCGCCCTGGCTGATGCTCTGGACCGGCACCACGCTCGACATCACCGGCATGATCGGGCTCTTTATCCTGATCGGGATCGCCGTCAACAACGGCATCATGCTGATCGATCGCGCGATCCAGCTCCGCGCCGCAGGCGTGCCCCGCGACGCCGCGCTCGCGGAGGCGGGCGCCGATCGCCTCCGCCCGATCCTGATGACCGCCGGCACGACGGTGCTCGGGCTGGTGCCGATGCTGATCCACCACCCGACGCTGGCCGGCGTGTACTACCACGCGATCGCGCTGATCCTCGTCGGCGGCCTCGCCTCCAGCACCCTGATGACGCTGGTCTTCCTGCCCGCGACCTACAGCCTGATCGACGACCTGGCGATCGCGGGCCGGCGGGTGTGGCGGCGGGTCGCGGGCCGCTGAGCTCAGCGCGCGCCGCGGAGCTGCGCCTTCTGGATCTTGCCCATCGCGTTGCGCGGGAGGGCGTCCACGAACACGACCTCCCGCGGCCGCTTGTGCGGCGCCAGGGCCCGCGCGACGTCCTCGCACAGCGCGGCGCCCGCGGGCGGGCGCGCGCGGTCCCGCGGCACGACGTAGGCGACGATCCGCTCGCCGAGGTCGTCGTCGGGCACCCCGACGACCGCGACTTCGACGACGTCGGGGTGATCGAGCAGGCAGGCCTCGATCTCCCCGGCGCCGACCTTGAAGCCGCCGGTCTTGATCAGATCGGTGGCGCGGCGGCCGACGATCCGCAGGGAGCCGTCCTCGCAGCGCGTGGCGAGGTCACCGGTGTAGAACCACCCGGCGGCGTCGAGCACCGCCTCGGTGGCGTCGGGGCGGTGGAGGTAGCCGGCGAAGACGCTCGGGCCGCGCACCGCGACCTCGCCGATCGTGGCGTCGTCCGCGGCGGTGATCGGGCGGCGGGCGTCGTCGACGAGGTGGAGCTCCATCCCCGGCAGCGGCGGCCCGACGAGTCCGGGCCTGGGCGGGCCCTGGGCGGGTACGGCGCAGCAGATCAGCGTCTCGGTCAGGCCGTAGCGCTCGTACACGTCGCATCCGAGCGCGGCGAGGCGCCGGTGCTCGCGCGCTGCGAGCCCAGCCGAGCCCGAGATCCGCAGGCGCGCGCGGCGGAGGCCGGCTGCGACCGCTGGGTCGCGCTCCGCGAGGTCGGCGAGGCGCACGTACATGGTCGGCACCGCGAAGAGGAGGCTCCGGGCGTCGAGGTCGGCGGCCAGCTCGGCGGGATCGAAGCGCGGGTGCCAGCGCAGGCCGCCGCCGCCGCGCAGGCCGCCGAAGAGGCCGAGCACGAGGCCGTGGACGTGGAAGAG
>CAZMML010000338.1:0-5044 GCA_964567335.1 uncultured Nannocystis sp.
GATGGAGGTCGCGCCGGAGCTGCAGGGGGTGCTGCCGCAGACCTGCGTCACGTGGGCGCAGGCCGCGGGCTACTGCGCGTACGCGGGCGGGCGGCTGCCGACGGAGATCGAGTGGGAGTACGCGGCGCGCGGGCCCGACGCGCGGATCTACCCGTGGGGGAACGAGATCAACGACCAGATCCCGAACGCGGTGTACCCGGCGGGGCGTGTCCGCGAGGACATGTCGTACTTCGGCGTGCTCGGGATGGGGAGCGGCGCGATGGAGTGGGTCGCGGACGTGTACGAGGCGGACGCGGGCCTGCGACCCTTCTTGACCGGGGAGTTCCGCGCCCCCGACGGCCCGCTGGCGGTCGCGCGGCGGATCTTCGAGCAGTCGGCGAACTGCGGCGAGCGGGCCGGCTGCGTCGCGCCGGCGGGCGAGCCGCTGCGGCACGTGTACAAGCACGGGCAGGTCGGCCAGCGGCGGGCGGCGCGGGACGAGCGGCCGCCGCAGATCCCGGGGGTCGAGCTCGAGGGCTGGGACGTGATCGGAGCTGACCCGAGGGTCAGCTTCCGCTGCGCCGCCGACCTGCGGCCGCAGGACGTGCCGCTGCGGGTGCCGGCGGCGGTGGTGCCGGTGCCGATCGTGCGGACCGAGGGGTCGCTGCAGCTCTTCGGCGGGGTGGTCGAGGCGCTCAACCAGGCGGAGGCGCGGCGCTTCTGCGCGGACCTGCGGGTGCCCTACGGCGAGGAGGCCCTGACCGGCTTCCGCCTGCCGACGCTGGCGGAGATCGAGCAGCTCGCGGGGGTGTTCCGCGGGCCGGGGCCCTTCTGGGCCGAGGACGGGGCGGCGGTGCAGATCTCCGAGACGACGCCGCCCGAGCCCGGCGACCCGTGGAAGATGCTGGTGACCGGGCCGGAGGCGGCGCTCGCCGCCCGCTGCGTGCGCGACGTCAGTGGAGGTTGAGCGACTTGACGAGGCGCCAGTGGTTGGGCGGCCCCGGGGTGTACTCGAGCGAGTCGAGCATGAAGCGGGAGACGTTGAGGGCCTGGCTGTGGACGGCGCCGCCGCCCGCGGCGGCGGCGGTCGCGGGCGCGTAGGGGCGGCCGTGGTCGGTGGTCTCCATGTCCCAGGAGGCCTCGCCCATGCGCAGGACGACGTGGATCCTGCCGTCGTCGACGCCGACGTAGGCGTTGTTGACGATCAGGTTGAAGATCTCGGAGGCGGAGGAGACGATCGCGAAGTGGACCGGCTGGGCGAGGTCCGCCGCGACGCACATCTGGCCGACTACGAGGAGCAGGAGGTCCCGCATCTCGAGTTGCGCCGGGAGCGTCAACTCGACGGTCGTCATCCCTCCAAGCTACCAGCTCATGCGGGGCGAGGGCGCCCCGCGCGGCGACGCGGCGCGGGCGATCAGGGGCGCGGCGGCTCGGGCTCGTATTCGACGAAGAGCGCGGTGATGTTGTCGCGGCCGCCCTGCTCGAGCGCGTGCCGGGCGGCCTCCTTGGCGGCGCGATCGAGGGGGAGCGAGAAGAGGCGCCCGAGGACGCCCGGCTCGTCGAGGTACTCGTGGAGGCCGTCGCTGCAGAGGAGCAGGCGGTCGCCGGGGGAGAGCTCGACCTGGCGCACGTCGACCTCGACGGAGTCGCGGTGGCCCACGGCTCGGGTGATGACGTGCTTGAGCCGCGACACGCGGGCCTCCTCGGGGCGCATGAGGCCCTGGCGGACCTGGATGTTGACGAGGGTGTGGTCGTCGGTGAGCTGGACGTGCTCGCCGTCGTGCCACAGGTAGACGCGCGAGTCGCCGACCCACGCGACGGTCGCGACCGGGCCGGTGACGAGGACGAGCGAGGCGGTGGTCGACATGCCCCTTCGGTCAGGATCCATCTCGCCCATGGTGTGGACCATGTAACAGGCGCTCTGGATCGCGCTGCGGGCGAGCTGGGCGAGGCGCTCGCGGGCGGGGGCGTCGGGCGCCTCGCCCTCGCGGGCGCGCGCGATGTCGGCGGTGTCGCCCTTGACGAAGTCGCAGATCCAGTCGACGGTCTCCTGGCTGGCGATCTCCCCGCGGGCGCGGCCGCCGACGCCGTCGCAGACCACGAAGAGGCCGAGCGACTTGTCGACCAGGAACGCGTCCTCGTTGTGGGCGCGGACGCGGCCCACGTCGGTGTGGCCGTAGTGGCGGGTCGGCATGCGCGCTGGCAGTCGAAGGTAGCACGCGCGGCCCGCTTGGAGCCGGCGCCGGAGCTTGATACCATCGCGCGGATCCGTCCTGGAGCGCAAATGACCAGTCGCCTCGTCCCTTGCCTGTTCCTCACGCCCCTCGTCGTCGGCTGCCTCAACCCAGCGGGCGGCGGGGACGGCTCGGCGACCTCGACCTCCGCGGAGTCGTCAGGCTCGGATGCGAGCGCGTCGAGCACGGCGCCGACCACGAGCGGGCCCGGAACGAGCGGCAGCACGACGACGGCCACGGGCACCGGGAGCACCTCCGAGGGGTCGACGACCGGAGAGCCGGACGAGCCGCCCGATCTCTGGTGCCCGGACGGTCCGTCGGGCGAGTGCGCGGGGGCGCCGGGCGAGCCGCTGATGGCGGGGGCGTCGGTCGTGTCGATCGTGCCGAGCTGCTACGAGACGTGGATCGATCTCGACGGCGACAGCACCTACAAGAAGGGCGACGACACGCTCTTCGACTGCGGCTGCGACCGCGTGTGCCCCGGCGACCCGGGCTACCAGAAGGCGGATCTGGGCGAGGGCGACGGCCAGCTCCAGCCGGTGTGGATGGCGGGCTTCGGGCACAACCGCCCGGCGCAGGGCGTGCGCACGGCGGATCTCGGGCTGGCGGGGCAGGACGACGGGCTGTGGGCGCGCGCGATCACGTTCAAGCAGGGGGAGACGACGCTGGCGATCGTCGCGCTCGACACCGTCGGCTACTTCAACTCCGACGTGCTGATCGTCCGCGACAAGCTCTTGGACGTGGGGATCGACATCGACTACCTGGTGATCCACGCGACCCACACGCACGAGGGTCCGGACACGATGGGGCTGTGGGGCAAGGAGCTCTTCGAGTCCGGCTACGACCCGATGTACCGCGCCGAGCTCCACGAGGCGATCGTCGCGGCGATCGACGGGACCTTCAAGGACATGCGGGAGGTCGGGGCGATGCGGGTCGGCGAGGTCGACATCTCGACCTACCACGACAACGGGGTGGCTAACCTGATCCGCGACTCCCGCGACCCGTGGGTGGTGGACGAGATGATCTCGGCCGCGCACCTGACCGACACGGAGGGGGCGCCGATCGCCACGCTGATCAACTACGGGTGCCACCCGGAGACGCTGGCGGACGAGAACCTCTTGCTGACCTCGGACTTCGTGCACGCGGTGCGGCGGACGGTCGAGGTCGGCTCGACGTGGAAGACGGCGCCGGGGGCGCCGGGGCTCGGCGGGCCGGCGATCTACCTCAACGGGGCGGTCGGCGGGATGATGACGACGCTCGGGGTGAAGGTCGTGAACCCCGACGGCGACGAGTACCAGAGCTGGGGCTGGGAGAAGGCGGACTCGATCGGGCAGCTGCTCGGGGAGATGGCGCTCGACGCGGTGGCGATGGGCGAGGAGATCACGGGGCCGAACCTCCGCTTCGCCGCGAAGCGCTTCCGCGCGCCGGTGGTGAACGAGAGCTTCAAGCTGATGTTCAACAACGGGATCCTCGACCGCGAGGTGTTCAACGCCGACATGCCGGGGAAGGAGGAGATCGAGACGGAGATGGCGCTGCTCGAGGTGGGGCCGATCCAGATGCTCACGGTCCCGGGCGAGCTGCTCCCTGAGCTGGCGATCGGCGGCTACGACGGGTCGCACATCCACGCGCCGGGCGTGCCGATCACCAAGCCCGACAACACCAACCCGCCGAAGCTCGAGGAGGCGCCGCCGGGGCCCTACCTCAAGGACCGGATGACCGGGATGTACCGCTGGATCATCGGCCTCGGCAACGACGAGCTCGGCTACATCATCCCCGAGTACGACTTCGTGCTCGCGGAGGACATGCCCTGGCTCAACGAGGCCGAGGGGAACCACTACGAGGAGACCAACTCGCTCGGGCCGAGCATGGCGGGCCTCGTGGACCAGTTCGCCGACCTGCTGATCGCGTGGAGCAAGCAGTGAGGGGCGGCGCGCTCAGGGGGCGCGCCAGACGCCGCCCAGGGCGCGGGCGTCGGGCGGCTGGATCGCGTCGCGGTGCAGCTTGCCCAGGAGCTGGAAGAGGTTGAAGGCGACGAGCGCCGCGAGGGCGCCGAGCTTGCTCATGTCGCCGAAGACGGGCGGCCACAGGCAGAGGAGGGTGCAGGCGCCCGCGGCCGCGGGGAGGCCGACGAGCAGCGCGGCGGTCAGGGCGAGGGCGCGACGGCGCCAGCGCGCGGGATCTTCGGCGGCGACGAGCGGGCCCTCGGGCCCCTCTGCGAGCCACACGCGATCACCTGGCCCCAGGGACACCTCGACGTCGCGCTCCCACCCGGCGGCTCGAGTCGCGCGCGGGGCCGCGTCGGCGAAGGCCGCGGGCCCCGGGCAGGCGGCGGCGGCGTCCTGGGCGGCGCGGGAGGCCCACACGCCGCCGCCGGGGGCGAGCGCGCGGGGGCCCACGGCGAGGGCGAGGGTGCCGCCGAAGAGCGCTCCCTCGCGGGCGCGGTCGTGGGCGTGGATCACGCCGTCGCCGCGGGTGCGGCCGACCTGACGGACGCGGTGGGTGGCGAGCTGTCCCTGAGGACCGGACCCTTCGAGCACGACGCCCGGGCGGGCGCCGCGCCCGCGGGGGCGCAGGCGGGCGTACTCGCCCCAGGCGGCGGCGGCGATCAGGAGGGTGTGGAGCCAGAAGAGGGCCAGCGCGAAGTAGGCCAGCGCGGCGGGGAAGCCGGTCACGCCGGGGCCCCTTGCTCGACCGCGGCGGCGCGCTCGGCCTCGGCGTCGCGCTCGGCGCGGGAGGGGTGCGCGGCGGGGGCCTCGCGGGCGACGAGGGGCGGCGGTCGCCGGGCGCGGAGGACGAAGGTGCGGAGGAGGTAGGCGAGCATGCTGGGCTCG
>CAZMML010000339.1:0-5032 GCA_964567335.1 uncultured Nannocystis sp.
GCAAGTCATGGTGCGGGCCTCGGTTGGGTTTTAAGGAGGGATTATGAAGCGACTAGCAGTACTGTTCCTTGTCGCCCTGCTCTTATTGCCAGGGCTGGCGCAGGCTAAAATTTTCCTCGTCGATACCGACGACACCTTACGGGTCGTGACAGCCAGTGGGGTGAGCACCATTCATATGTATGCAGCGTGGGCGGATCTGACGACCACGGCCCTGACGCCAGGGGCTTCAGATGCGCAAGTCACCACGGCCACTACAACGGTGTTGGTTGCGGCTCCAGGGGCGAGCACGCAACGGCAGATCAAGGGCCTCTCGATTCGGAACTCGCACGCCTCCTCCTCGAACCTCATTACCGTGCAATTCTTCGATGGAGCCACGGCGACGGAGTTGATCGCCTATACCCTCCTCGCAGGGGAAACCTTGCAATGGGGGGAAGACGAGAATTTCCGAATCATTGACGCAAGCGGACAAGTCAAAGGGGCAGTCACGGCCAACGCTGGCACGAACCTCAATACTTCAGCCTTGCTGACGACCTCGGCACACGATGCAGCCTTTGGGACCGCTGGGACCGCTGATTCTCAGGTGAGAACGGTCCAGGGTATCGCCTCCATGACTCCATTGTTAGTCAACCCTGGCACGGCCACCAACTTTGGGGTATACGCCGAAGATAGCGTCCATGCGTCAGGCGATAACCTCGTCCTCGCTGGCGTGGTGCGGTCGGACGCGGCGGCAGCCTTGGCGGCGGACGGGGATCGTACAGTCCTCCAGGTGGATGCGAATGGCTACTTGAAAGTCGTCAACATCAACCCCAATCTGGCGGCAGATAACTCGACCCTGAGCACGTCGAAAGTACCGGTGCTCCCTGGCACGGTCTCGACATCGGCCCCCACTTGGACGAACGGGAATCAATCGGCGCTCTCGCTACAAACAGATGGCTCTGTGCGCTCGGCTGTCACCAATACCGTGACCGTGACGGCCTCAAACCTCGATGTGCAGATTGGTGGATCCGACTCGCTGACTATCGGCACGTTCCCCGACAACGAGCCATTCAACGTTGCTCAAATGAACGGGGTTGCGGTCTCGATGGGGGTTGGTGCATCAGGCACCGGAACGCAGCGGGTTGCCTCATTACTCCACGACGGAACAGATACCGCGCAAGTCACTGCGACGGCAGGCGGCTCGTTGCAGGTGGAGTGTACCTCTGGGTGTGGCGGGTCTGGTGGAACCTCGATCGCTGACGATGCGGCCTTTACTCCTGGCACCACGTCTGTGACGCCAGCCGGTGCGATGTTCGATGATGTTACACCAGATAGCGTGAATGAAGGCGATGCGGGCGTCGTCCGCATGTCGGCGAACCGTAACCTCTACACAACCCTACGGGATGCTGCGGGGAACGAGCGCGGAGCGAACGTCAACGCCTCCAATGAACTACTCGTTGCTGCGACAGGAACGGTGACCGCAAACGCAGGAACCAATTTGAATACCTCTGCCCTGCTTACGTCAACAAATTTCAGTGATGCCTTTGGGACGGCAGGCACCGCCGATTCGCAAGTCATGTCGGTGCAGGGCATCGCCTCAATGACTCCGATCCTGACGAACCCTGGGACAGCCGCAAACGTCGGCGTCTACGTCGAGGATGCAGCGGAGACGGCAGGCGGCAACCTATCCATGTCGGGAACAGTGCGACGAGATACCGCAGCCTCTAGCGCAGGCACAACTGGGGACAACGCCACGTTAAATACGGATGCCACGGGCCTGCTCTGGACTCGCACGATTGACCCGTGCTCATCCACGGCAAAAACATTCCTCCCGATCAATATTTCGACCGCGACCACCACTGAAATCACCCCATCCCTGGCAGGCGCTTCGACCAACTACTATGTGTGCTCGCTGGTGCTCGTGACGGCGGCAGCGAATAACATCGCCTTAGTTGATGACGATAGCGACGGGTGCGGATCAGTGACATCGGGGCTTGCTGGTGGGACAACCTCTGGATCTGGCTTTAACATGGCAGCGAATAGCGGCATGACGTTCGGAAACGGGATGGGTTCAGTGTTTAAGACCAACGGGACGAACCGTGTGATCTGCCTCGTGACGAGCGCGGCAACGCAACTTTCAGGAACTATGAGTGTGGTGGCGGCTCCATGATGATTCGACTCGTTCTTCTCAGGCGGTAACACATGCCATTATTTTTAAGCCCATATATCGGTGCAGGCACAAAATCGGATGCATTTCGTCCTCGTGGGGCCGACGTCCCTGAGGCGAGTGCGATTGATATACGCTTGGATTGTACCAAGGTTGATGGGGGAGGTGTTGGGTTCGCGCTGGTATGGGTGGCATCAGGGCAACCATCACCGATAGGGGCAATTAAACTCGCCGATGATTATGGTGAGACTGTCTCGGCCCTTATTCGCAATCAAGTAAGCAATAGATTGGGGGTTGATGTATCACGAGATGCCACAATCCAAGACGTAGTCGAAACCGTTATGCTTAGGCCTGATGTGTCTGGGGTGACGACATGGAAACAGCTACGGCCATCTAATGCACGGTACGAATGTTGGTTAGGGTCCGGCTCCGGGAAACGTCGGTGGGTTGATTTGCCTGTCATTGCCGGAGGGGCGATTAGTGATACGTTTACCCGCTCGAATGAGACTCCCCTTGCATCCCCGTGGACGAATGTTAATGGATCTACGTGCAACCTCGCATCAAATACACTGGTGAAAACCGCCGGGTTTGATGAGTCTATATATTATTATTCCCATGGGGCAGGTTGGAATGCCGATCAAACCGCAGAATTTTCGTATGTAACCGCAATCTCAAACGACGATTGGGGGCCTGCTGTACGTGTGGCATCCTCAGCTGCAACAGCATACTTTTTTGGTTTATATAGTGCGGCCCCATCAATTTACAAGATGGTCGCTGGTACGATTACATTGGTACAATCACTGACTGTGACCGGGACTACCGGCAACACATACAAAATTGGCGTTGTGGGGTCTACGATACGGGCGTATGAGAATGGGATCGAGGTTACCGGGAGTCCAGGGACAGATTCTAGCATTACCGGAGCGGGGGGTGGAGCTGGATTTTATTATTATTATCCTAATGGGGCACTCGATAACTTTTCGGCGACGGGCGAAATTACAGCTGGCACCTCGACGCCAAAACTTATGCTCATGGGGGTTGGCGGCATCAGAATTGCCGCCGCCGCGCAACTCAAAAACCCCATGACACGACGCGGGTTTTTCAAAACGCTAGGAGCGTTATGTCTCCCTGGAAAGTAGCCCTGTGTATATCGGTAGTGTGGTCAAGCCCTGTCTTAGCTACACAGTATGAAGTAGGCTCAGGACAGACCTATACCACGATCCAAGCATGTATCAATGCGATGGGAGCCGGAGATATTTGCAATGTTCACGCTGGTACTTACACAGAACGTCTGACAATTTCTAGTGGAACTGCTGGTAACTTAAAAACGATTCAGCGAAATGGATCAGATAGTGTGATCGTCACCAATACAACAGCGCCGGTCATTATATTGTCCAATACCAAGTATTTCGTGTTAGATGGGCTGGACATCCGATATACGGGGTCTGGGGTGAATGCGGCCGTGATCAATGATGACTACGATGGATCAGTTGGGGTTAGTACGGGGTGGACAATAAAGAATTGTCTCATCACATTAGGGGGATCGCCCACTGGGAATGGGTTTGGAGTCACGATTGCGGATGCGAGCAACGCGGAATTTATTGATAACACCATCACCATTAATACCACGACTGGGGGAAACGACGGGGCCGATTTTTTGAACGTGTTAAATTTCACATTTGCACGAAATACGATTGCCGGGGTGGCGAGTACAAGCGGGACTATGGAAGACGGACTCGTTACGCAAGGCAGAAATATCGTGATTGAAAATAACAATATACATGATGGTTGGTGCTACGACTGTCACCCTGACGGGATTGTGATTCAAAGCCGAGCCTCTGGGCAGCCAGATACCGATACGGTCACAATCCGAGGGAACACGATTCAGAATTTTAACCAGAATATCTATATTGATTGCTTCACTGGCCCATGCACAAACATTAATATTTACAATAACATCAGCACGGAAACCAGTGCGTATGAATACGGTGCCTTTACTGATGCGACGGTCTGTATGGTTATTGATAGCGAAGGAGTTGGTGCGATCACCGCCACTGTCTACAATAATATTTGCGATACGCTATTTCTGGGAATCCGATGGCTTACACCAATGACTGGCAGCTCGTTGGTGATGAAAAATAACTTAATTTTCAATACGCCATCCAATATTGATAGCACGAATGCCACGCTCAATTATAACTATTACGTGATGCCGAGCTGTGGCAGTGACACCGCTATAGATTGGGGCGGGGTGTTCTATACGTTCTCCGGGTTTGTTGCCGCCACGGCAAATGAAGACAATGGCCTGTGTACCACCTCTGCGACTCTCTCTCTCCCTGCGAATTATATCCCCGACAGCAATGCTAATACCATTGAGCGCGGTGAGGATCTGTCGGGTGTATTTACGACTGATAAAGCTGGCAATACTAGATCGAGCCCGTGGGATATAGGCGCGTATGAGTTTGTAGACAGTGGCGGCGGCTCGTCTACAGGCGGCAGCATGGATGTCCGCAATCGAGAGAGTGACACGATTCTGGTGAGTGGGAGGTAACGTATGGCAACCGGTGTGCTTGGGCTCGCTCCGAAGAAAGATGAAGTCGCCACCTATACGGCGACACAGGCGCAGGCCACGGCTCCAGCAGCGGTCGGCTATAAGCCGAACGAGTTCACCGTCGAGAAGAACGCGACGGTCGCCGGACAGCTTGAAGCCCTGCAAGGGGCCAATTCTCCGCTCTTACGGCAGGCCCGCCGACGAGCGGAACTGAACGCGACCCAGCAGATGAGTGATCGCGGACTCCTCAGTTCAAGTGCAGCGATCGGGGCGGCTACTGAAGCATCCGACAATGCGTTTTATGAACGAGCCATTCCTATCGCCCAAACGGATGCGCA
>CAZMML010000340.1:0-5031 GCA_964567335.1 uncultured Nannocystis sp.
GGTTCTTCGGGCCCCGCGTGCTCGCGGATCGATATGTAGCGGCGGCGGCACTAGCGCGGGCGGCCGCGCGGCGAGGATTTACGCCGACTTTACGGCGAGAGGCCCGCAGCGGGCGTACCCTCTCGTCATGGGGTTCTCGTCGGGGTCGCGCTGCTCGGTGCTCGTGCTCGTGCTCGTCGGGGCCTGCTCGGGCGTGGGCCTCATCCCCGAGGGTACGCCCGAGCCGGTCGGGGGCGGGCGGCCCGTGCGTGAGGCGCCCGCGGCGAGTGAGGCGCCCGCGGCGAGCGAGGCGCCCTCGGCCGGCGTCGCGGTCCTCCGGCTGGAGCGGGTGACGGACGAGTGCAACGGCCTCGGCGGGGTGCACGCGATCTTCACGGTGGAGTCGCTGGCGGCGGGGGGCGGGGTGACGCGGGCTCACTTCGGTGGGCACGGGGTTCGCGGCCTCACGGAGGCTGACCTCGGCCGGCTCTTCGTCGGCGAGGTCATCCCGCGGCCGGCGAACGATTCGCTCCCTGCGGGGGTGTGCGTCGACCTCGGCCCCTTCGACGGGCTCGCGGGGGCGCTGCGCCCGGCGGCGGATCTCCCGCAGGCTCGCGCGCTGGCAGAGACGCGGGTCCGGGAGCTGCGCGCGAGCGGCTGGACGGGCGGCGACCTGCCGCCCTCGTGCGTCGTGGCGGCGGCGCCGAGCGAGATCGAGCGGGGCCGCTGCGCGACGCGGTGGCACGCGCCATGGCCCTGAGGTCGGTCAGGGGCGCAGGTCCCCGGGGAGGAGCTCGCCCTCCGGGGCGATGAGGTAGACCTGCCCGCCCTTGCGGCGCATCGCCCGGATGGTCGCCCACACGCCGCTGCGCTGGATCTCGTCGCGGGTCCGCGGGCACGCGATCAGGAGCTCGCTGTCGGCGACGATCTCGCGGTTGCGCACGAGGGGGGGCCGCGGAGCGGCGAGCGCCTCGGAGTCGCACCCGGCCCGCATGCCCGGGACGTTCGCGGGGCGGATCTTCGCGGGGATCGAGCGCCGCTTGCAGATCGCGTCGAATTCGGCGTCGGCGCCGACGCAGTCGCCGTGGAGGCCGCAGAGGGCGCGGCCGGGGTGGCGCTCCGCGAGCTCCGCGAGGAGGCGCCCCAGGGTCTGCGCCTGGGCGGGCGTCATGCCTGCGCGTGTCCCCGTGAAGCCGATCACGAGGGGAGGTGGGTCGTCGCGGCGGATCGACACGCGCCCCTAGCCTAGCCCGGATGTTCGCCAGGGGGGTGCTCTTGGGGCGGGTGGACACGCTCGCGCAGCGCTCAGGGCATCGGCAGGCCGCAGAGCCCGAGGTCGACGTACTTCGGGGGGGCCGTGCCCTCCGGGAACCATGGCAGGCACTCCAGGCCCTGCCCGGGGCAGCCATTGGGCTGGGAGAGGGCGCAGTAGGGCAGACAGCAGCCAGGCTTGGTGTCGTCGCACTCGCCCGCGAGGTCCGAAGCGACGCAGGCGAGGCCGGGGGCGCAGTCGTTGATGAAGTCACAGGGGTCGAACACGGCCGCCTGGACCCCGGAGTCGAGGATGCAGGCGAAGGACTCGTAGAGCGGCGCGCAGAGGTGCTTCGGGGGGCAGTCGCCGAGGAGCGGGTCGCAGGCAGGGAGGCAGAGGTTGAGGACGCCGTCGCTGGGGAGCACGCAGAAGGCGTCGGGGTCGACGCAACTGGGGTTGTCCTGCGAGCCGGTGCACATGCCGACGCAGGTGCCGACGCCGGTGTCGGGGTCGAGCAGCCAGCACATCATGTGCTCGCCGCAGGTGTCGAGGCCGTCGACGCCGGTGCCGAGGTTGGTGCAGGGCTCCCCGAGCTGGGCCGGGTCGCGGACGAGCGGCACGCAGCGCTCGCTCTCCCACGACTGATCGCCGTCGAGCGAGACGGGCATACACTTCAGGCCTTCGGGACAGTCTTCCTCCCAGGTCGAGCAGTCGGACAGGAGCTGGTCGAACTCGGTGACGAAGGGGTTGCCCGTAGTGGACCCGCTCGTGCTCGAGGTCCCCGGGGGGGCCGAGGTGCCGGTCGTGTCCTCCGAGGTGCCGGTCGGCACTTGCGTGGTGGAGGTCGCGGCGGAGGTGCTCGTCGGCGCGCTGTCGGTGGAGTCGAAGTCGAAGGGCCGCTCCCCGCATGCGAGGAGGAGCGCGAGAATGCACGGGACGCGGCAGCGGAAGAGGAACATAACGAACATTGAAAACTATCTAAAGAAGCAATTGAACAAAAAACGTCGATCGATCTCTTCGTTTGCAGCGAAGGGGGCGCGCGAAGGTGCACGGAGGCGGGTTGTCCGCGGGCGTGGCGGCGGGTAGACCTCCCGCGATGAACGCGCTCCTCTGGATCCTGCAGGCCCTGACCGCGCTGGTGTACGGGGCGTCGGGCACGATGAAGGTCTTCATGTTCGAGAAGATCAGCCGCGAGGTCCCGACCTTCGGCGCGCTTCCGCGCAGCGTCTGGGCGGCGCTCGGCCTCCTCGAACTCGTCTGCGTGTTCGGGCTGCTCGTCCCCTCTGCGCTCCGCTGGCACCCACGGCTCACCGTGATCGCGGCCACGATCCTCGCGCTCGAGAGCCTCGTGTTCATCGGGGTGCACGTCAAGTACCGCGAGCTCGCGCCCATCGTCTTCAGCGCGGTGCTCGGCCTCGTGATGGCCTTCATCGCGTACGGCCGCGGGGTCGTGAGGCCGATCTCCTGATGCCGTCGGACGGGCCTCAGGGGCGGGGGGCGACGCAGAGCGGGCGCGGGAAGGTGCTGCGGTCGCGCACGGAGCTGTCGTTGCCGCGGGGCAGCCAGATCACCAGGCCGCGACCGCGGTGGTTCGCCGAGGTCCAGTAGGCGCCGGACTTGAGGGCGGCGCCGGTGAAGCGCCGGGACTCGGAGGGGTTGGCGAGCTTCCAACGCGTCGAGCCGAGGTGGCCGGCCTCGGCGAGGGCGGCGCAGACCCGCTTGGCCGTGCGCTGGGAGGTCGGCTTGCTCGGCTCCGCCGGGGTGACGAGGTCGCCCGCGACGAGCAGACCGGCGGGAGGCTGGCTGCCTTCAGGGACAGGCGGGGTGGGAGGCGGAGTGTCCCCCGGGACAGGCGGCGCGGGAGGCGGAGTGTCCCCCGGGACAGGCGGCTCGGGCGGCTGGCTGTCCGTGGGGAGAGGCGGCGCGGGGACCTGGGCGTCGGAGAGGACCGGGGTCTGGATGTTCGCGGGGAGCGCCGGCGCGGGAGGCTGGCTGCCCTCCAGGAGCGTCGGCGCCGGTGCCTGTGCGATCGGCTCTGCGGTCGGCTCGGCCGCGCGCCCGAGCCACAGCCAGGCGAGCGCGCCGAGGACGAGCGCGCCGAGGCCGAGCCAGAGGGGGCGGCGATCGGGCGACGCGCGGAGGGTCGGGGGCGCGGCCTGATCGAGCAGAGGTCGGGTCGGCCGGCCTTCCGGTGAGGCGGTGAGCGCGGCGAGGAGCGCGGGGGCGTCGGGGGTCGGTCCGGCCGCGCTGGCGTCGGTCGCGGCGAGCGTGAGGGTCGGGAGGAAGCCGAGGCCCAGCGCGGGGGGGGGGGTCTCGCAGCGCTGCAGCGCCTCGGCGAGCTCACGCGCGGAGGCGAAGCGCTGCGCCGGGTCGCGGGAGAGGCAGCGCAAGACCACGGCGACGAGCTCGGGCGGGGCGACCGCGGCGAGCGGCTCCGCGGGCGGCGGGGTGCCGCCGACGATCGCCAGCAAGATCGCCGGCACCCCGTCGCCGGTGAAGGGATCGAGGCCGGTGAGCGCCTTGTAGAGGACGGCCCCGAGCGCCCAGACGTCGGTGCGGGCGTCGGCCTTGGCGGCGCCGACGACCTGCTCGGGCGCCATGTACTCGGGGGTGCCCATCAGCGCGCCGCTGGCGGTGCGACCGCCGGTGCGGTCGAGGAACTTCGAGATCCCGAAGTCCATCAGCTTGACGCTGAGCCGGTCGTCGGCGCCCTGGTGGAGGAAGAGGTTCTCGGGCTTGAGGTCGCGGTGGATGACGCCGGCCCGGTGCGCGGCCTCGAGGGCGAGGGCCGCCTCGCGCACGAAGGGGACGGCGAGCGCGCGCGGCAGCCGCCCCTCGCGGGCGATCCGCTGGGCGAGGTTCTCGCCGCGCAGCAGCTCCATCACGATCACCGGGCCGAGCGGCGTGACCTCGAGATCGAGGATGTCGCAGATCCCAGGGTGGCCGATCCGCGCGGCGACCCGGGCCTCGTCCTGGAAGCGGGCCACGAGCTCGGGGCTGCGCGGGACCTCGGGCAGGAGCAGCTTGAGGGCGACCTCGCGGCCGACGTGGACGTTGCGGGCGCGCCACACGGCGCCCATGCCGCCGCGGCCGAGCTCCGCGAGGAGGCGGTACTTGCCGGCGAGGAGGCGCCCGGCGAGCGGGAGCGTCATGTCGTTGCGAGGGCAGCGCAGGCTGGTCTCGCCGTGGTCCTCCCCGCAGAAGGGGCAGGGGGCGAGGTCGGCTGCCGCGTCGGCGCTCATGGGCGGGCGGAGCCTACCACGGCCGCCGTGTGCCCCGGACGTTTGGGACAGGTCCGATCCGTCATGGCAGGAGGGGCCTCACGCGCGCCGCCCCAGGCGCGCGGCGAGCAGGGCGCCGGTGCGCAGGGCCAGCAGGCCGGCCGGGCCCCAGAACACGGCGTAGTAGGCGACGATCCGCGAGACGCAGGGCTCGGGGTGGGCGGCGGCGCCGTACGCCATCAGGGCGAGCAGGGCGAGCAGGGCGGCGCCAGCGAGGGAGAGGAGGAGCGCGCCGATCACCTTGCGGGCGATCACGAGGACGAGGCTGAGGGCGAGCAGCCCGGCGAGCGCGATCGCCGGGCCGGCGGTGCCCGGGATCACCGGCTGGACCCACGCGTAGACGAAGAGCATCGGCAGCGCGAGCAAGGAGGCGCCGATCGTCCAGCGCAGCGCGGCGACCAGCGGATCGGCGGCCCGCCACACCGGGTCGACGTGATCGCCCTCGCGGAGGGCGCGCCGGAGATCCGGGCCGAGGAGGCCGAGCAGGGCGCAGCCGGTCCCGAGGAAGGTCAGCGTCAG
>CAZMML010000341.1:0-5022 GCA_964567335.1 uncultured Nannocystis sp.
CGTCGTCGCACTCCTCGAAGCCCTGGTGGACGAAGCCGTCGCCGCACGCGGCGTTCTTGCAGCCGGCGACGCACTCGTCGGTGTCCGACATGTTGCCGTCGTCGCACTGCTCGCCGACGCCGGGCTGGACGAAGGTGTCGCCGCAGGCCGGGAGCTTGCACGCCAGGGTGCAGGCGCCGACGTTGTCGTTGTTGTCGCCCAGGTCGCACTGCTCGGCGCCCTGCTTGAAGCCGTCGCCGCAGGTCGCCAGCTTGCAGACGTTGGTGCAATTGTCCTCGTTGCTCTGGTTGCCGTCGTCGCAGGCCTCGCCGGGGCCCGGGTCGCCGTCGCCGCAGAAGTTCTTGGTGCAGTCGGCCTTGCAGGCCTTGCCGGGGCCGTTGTTGGCGCCGTCGTCGCACTGCTCGTCCTTGGCGTGGAGGAGGCCGTCGCCGCAGGTGGCGCTCTTGCAGGCGAGGGTGCAGTCGCCGGAGTCGCTGTTGTTGCCGCCCTCGTCGCACTGCTCGCTCAGGCTCGGCTGGATGTAGCCGTCGCCGCAGGTCGGGAGGGCGCAGTCGTCCGTGCAGCCGTCGTCGTTGTCGCCGTTCAGCCCGTCGTCGCAGGCCTCGCCGGGGTCGAGCACCTGGTTGCCGCACTCCTCGAGCTTGCACTCCGCGGTGCAGCCGTCGGCGTCCTGGAGGTTGCCGTCGTCGCACTGCTCGCCCGGGCCCGGGTCGCCGTCGCCGCAGACGTTGAACTGGCACTGCGCGTTGCAGGCCTTGCCCGGCCCGTTCTCGACGCCGTTGTCGCACTCCTCGGTCCCGCCGCCGACGCTCCACACGTGGGCGTCGCCGCAGGTCGCGTCCTTGCACTCGGTGGTGCAGGCGGCGTTGTCGGCGTTGTCGACGCCGTCGTCGCACTCCTCGCCGATGACCATCTGCTCGAAGCCGTCGCTGCAGACCGCGTTGGTGCAGGCCTCGGTGCAGGCGTCGGTGTTGTCGAGGTTGCCGTCGTCACACTCCTCGGTCGGCGCGACGGCCCCGTCGCCGCAGCTCGGCAGCGCGCACGCGTTGGTGCAGTCGTCGCCGTCGACGTTGTTGCCGTCGTCGCAGCCCTCGCCCGGGCCGACCTTGCCGTCGCCGCAGACGTTGTTGGTGCAGTCGGCCTTGCAGCTGTTCATGTCGCCGTTGTTCGGCCCGTCGTCGCACTCCTCGCCGGGGTCGACGACGCCGTCGCCGCAGGTGTTCTGCTGGCACATCGCGTTGCAGGGCTTGCCCGGGCCGTTGCCTGCGCCGTCGTCGCAGCCCTCCCCGGCCTCGACCTGGCCGTTGCCGCATACGGGATCGTTGCCGGTGGTGTCGGTCGAGCTGCCGGTGGTGTCGGTGGTGCTCGTGCCGGTGCTGGTGGGGTCGCCCGTGGTCGGGCCCGTGGTAGACGTCGTGACGTTGGGGCCGGTCGAAGGGTCGACCGTCGACGAGTTGCCGGTGCTGGAGCCGCTCGAGCCGTCGGTGCTGGTGGTCGTCGCTGGCGGGTCGTTGCACGCAGACGCCCACACACAGGTCATCAAGCCAAGAACAAGCCTATAACGCTTCATTCGCCCCATTCCCCCCGCGTTGGAGGTTACAACATGCCGCCACGGCGGACAAACTGCGCCGCGGGCGCCGATCCGCCCTGCTGATGCACGGCCTTGCGCCACGAACTCGTGGACGAGAGCACGCGGCGAGTCGACGTGCGAGCACGCGATGCGAGCGGCCGCTCGTCGGAGTCGCCGCGCGTCTCGACTCCTGTCGCGAACCTCTCGCTCGCGCGTGCGGCGATCGCTCGATAGACCCGACCGATCGCGCGTCCCAGGGGAAGGGTCGCCCCGCTCCGATTGGAGTGCCCTTGCGCCGCGACGATCGACCCGCGGAGGTCATGCTTGCGGGGGCGAACCCGCGGAGTCAGGAGGGCAACCGCGATGCGCGCGGCGCGGTGCGAGCCCGAGCGAGGGCCGGCCCTCTCGCACAAGTCCGGTCAGAGCGGGACCTGGTGCGGGGTCTTGCTCTCGCCCCCGGCGCCCTGGTCGGGGTTGCCGAGCTGGCCGTTCAGGTTGGCGCCCCAGCAGGAGACGCGGCCCTGCCCGTCGAGGGCGCAGGTGTGCGAGCCGGAGGTCGCGACGCGCGCGACGTCGGGGAGCGAGACCTCGGTCGGGGCCGAGTCCTCCTCGATCCACCAGGTGAGGAGCGCGCCGTCGGTCCGGACGACCGCGGCCCCGTAGCTGCCGACCGCGAGGGCGCGCGCGGGGCCGCCGAGCGGGACGGTGATCGTCTTGAGCTCGCCGGAGCGGCGCGTGCCCCAGCAGGCGACGGCGCCGTCGTCGCGGCGGCCGCAGATCACCTGGTAGCCCATCCCGAGCTCGACGACGTGGTCGAGGCCCGCGAGCGGGGTGGGCGCGGCGACGAGGCCGCGACCTCCGGCGATCGGCAGGTCGCCCCAGCACTTCGGCACGCCCTGGTCGATCGCACAGGTCGCGCCGAGGCCGGCCACGACGGCGCTCGCGGTGAGCCCCGCGACCCGCGTCGGCGGGACGAGCTGGGGGCCGCCGGGGGCGGCCTGGCCGGCCCGGTTGCCGCCCCAACACCACACGCCGCCGTCGCGGGCGAGCGCGCAGGTGTGGCCGCCCATCGAGTCGCCCGAGGCGCTGAGCTGCGTGACCTCGGGCAGACCTTGCGGCGTGACGGGCGTCGCCCGCGCCTCGGCGGTGCCGTCGCCGAGCGCGCCGTTGCCGTTGTAGCCCCAGCAGCGCACGCCGCCGCCCTCGGCGAGCGTGCAGGCGTGATAGGCGCCGACGGCGATCTCGGCGGCGCCGACGATCCCGGCGATCGCCACCGGGGCGGCGCTGAGGTTCTTCACGTCCGGCCCGAGCTGGCCCAGCGGGCTCGCGCCCCAGCAGCGGACCGTGCGATCCTCGAGGACGGCGCAGCTCCACTCGCCGTGCGCGCCCACGGCGATCGCCCGGCGGGTGGCGCCCGCGCGGGTGGGCTCGGGGAAGGTGACGTCGATCGGGGCGCGGCTGCCGTGGGCCCCGTGGTCGCGGTTGCCGAGCTCGCCGTAGCCGGTGCCGCCCCAGCAGCGCACGCCGCCCGCGCGGGTGCGGGCGCAGGCGTGGCCGAGGCCGTGGACGAGCCCGACCGCGTCCGCGATCCCCTCGACCGCGATCGGGGCCGCGCAATAGACCATGACGACGCCGGAGGTGCCAGCGTGGAAGGACTGACCGACATGGTCTTCAGGACAGTTCCTCGGGAAGCCGAAGGCGCCGCGGTCCGAGCCGCCCCAGCAGGCGACGCGGCCGCCGCCGCGGAGGGCGCAGGCGTGGCCCGGGCCGAGCGCGAGCGCGACGGCGTCGTCGAGGCCGGCGATGGGCCGCGGCGCGGCGCTGTCCTTTCGATCGGGTTGTCCGAGCTGCGCGTCCGCCCCGGCGCCCCAGCAGCGGACCGCGCCGCCGGTGCGCGCGCAGGTCGTGTCCCCGGCGGCGGCGATCTCGTCGACGACCCCGAGATCCGGCACGGCGACGGCCGAGTCGCGGCGCGTTGGGTCGGGCAGGCCGAGCTGGCCGTGGTCGTTGTCTCCCCAGCAGCGGACGTCGCGCTCGGTGCGGG
The DNA here is from genome assembly GCA_964567335.1 of uncultured Nannocystis sp. GTDB lineage: Bacteria > Myxococcota_A > Polyangia > Nannocystales > Nannocystaceae > Nannocystis. Next base: position 3,615 of record CAZMML010000341.1, read on the forward strand.
CGCAGGCGTGGTGTTCACCCAAAGAGATCTGCAGGGCGCCGGTCAGGCCGTCGACGACGCCGGGGAGCTTGCCGCTCCGCTCGCCCCAGCACAGCACCTTGCCGCCCGCGAGGGCGCAGGTCTGGTGGCCGTGGGCCGCGACGCCGGTGACGCCGGTGAGGCCGCGGACGGCGAGCGGGGTCGGCGAGTCGCCGCCCAGGCCGCCCTTGCCGAGCGCGCCGTACTCGTCGCTCCCCCAGCAGCGGAGCGTCGCGTCGGGCATGACCGCGCAGCCGTGTGATTCGCCGAGGGCGACCGCGGTGGCGCCCGCGAGGCCCGGGATCACGGTCGGCACCGAGGTCGTCGACATGGTCACGTCAGGGCCGAGGGCGCCGTGGTAGGCGTCGCCCCAGCAGCGGATCTCGCCGTCGCGGGCGACGCAGGTCCGCCGACCGCCGGCCCAGACGTCGGTGACGACGCCGGGCCTGGCCTGGGTGGTGGCGTCGGGCGGGGTAGGGTCCGGCGTGGTGGGGTCCGGCGTGCGGCGCGTGGCGGGGGACGAGTCGCACGCGCCGAGGAGACCGACGAGCGCGAGACAGGCGAGGCGGACCATGGGCGCCAGGATAGACCACAGCTCCGAGCGCCACGCGTCCGTCGCGCGCTCGGATCCGGGCTGCACACGCGTGGCGCCGCGCGACGGCTCGTGCGTCGTTCGGTGCGCGCGGCCGCGATCTCCGAAGGGCTCGTGGCAGGGTGGATGGGTCTCCGATCCGTCGATCTCGGGACGCCGACTCCCTCGAGACGTGGCGTGCACGAGCGTCCGCCTCCGGAGTCGGGCGCCGCCCGATCCGCGGATCCTCGCGGAGGCGCTCCCAAGTCCTCGCGGACTCGGCTCGCGGGCGTTCGGCGCTTGCGCGGGGCCTCGCCGCGGCTGCACCATCGTCGGCGATGCGCCGCCTCGCTCCTCCGCCCGCCGCCCTCGTCGATCCGCTGGAGCGGCGGCCGCACTTCGGCTCGTTCGCGGGTCCGCTCCCGCGGGTCGACCTCACCCCGCTGGCCGGGGCGCTGACCCGCCTGTTTCGCCGCAAGCGCTGGCTCTACGTCGGGATCGCCACCGACGCGGCCTTCGTCGGCCTGGCGATCGTCGATCTCGGCTACGCGAGCAATTGCTTCGCCTTCGCCTGGCTCGCGGGACAGGACGGGCTCGCGGCCGATCGCTCGCACGTCGGGCTGCCCGGGGCGGCGAAGGTCGGCGACCGGACCGGCGAGGGGTGCCTGGTCGCTTTCACGGGGGCGCGGGCGCGGGCGCGGATCGAGCGCGACGCCGGCACGCGCTACGCGGTCCGCTACCGCGGGCCCGGGCTCGAGCTCGACGTCCGCCTCGACAGCGCCGGCGCGCCCTCGCCGATCGCGGCGATCGTCGACCTCG
>CAZMML010000342.1:0-5022 GCA_964567335.1 uncultured Nannocystis sp.
GCCACGAGGTCGAGCTGCCGCTGCAGTGGGATCCGGAGCCGAGCCAGCGGACGGTCTGGGTCTCGGCGCACTCGGGGATCGTCCTCGAGGAGCGCGAGAACGTGCGCTCGTCGCGGGCGCGGGTGTTTCGCACCAACCCGGCGTCGACGCCCGACCCGATCGAGGTGACGCTCTCCGGGGTCCACGCGACGGGCGCGGGCGAGCCGCTGGTCGGCGAGCGGATCCAGTCCTTCAACTGCACGGCGACCGCGCCCCCCGAGGACCAGATCCAGCCCTGGTGGGCCGAGGGCAAGTGCTACGCGGTCCACCGGGCGCTCTCGGACGCGGACGGCAACTTCTTCCCGCCGCTGCCCGACATCATCGACCCGGCGCAGAACAGCGACGCCGACGACCTCTACGCCGAGCTCTCGATGTACTACAACGCCGAGCGCTTCATCGACCGGATGCGCGACTTCGGGGTCGAGGCGTTCAAGTGCTCGCTCTCGACGATGCTCGCGAACTACCGCTCGACCGAGCTCTCGACCTCGTACCCGGACCTCGACTTCACGCCGCTCAACAACGCCTACTGGACCAACACCTGCGACCCCGAGAAGGGGCCGACGATGATCTTCGGCCAGGGCTCGGCGGTCGACTTCGGCTACGACGGCGACGTCGTCTACCACGAGCTCGGCCACGGGATGGTCTCCCTTCTGACCCCGGAGGGCCTCGGGACCCGGCGCATGCGGGTCGACGGGCTCCTCACCGACGCCGGCGGGATCAACGAGGCGCTGGCGGACTACTTCTCGGTGATGCTGAGCAACGAGCCGCAGCTCGGCGACTACGTGGCGCGCTTCTGGCCCGGCTACGGGAGCCAGATCCGCACCGGCGAGAACACCAAGCGCTGCCCCGAGAACACGATCGGCCAGGTCCACAACGACGGCGAGCCCTTCATGGGCGCGATGTGGTCGGCGCGCAAGCGGATCGGCCGCGAGAAGATCGACCCGATCGTGTTCGAGCTGCTGCCGCGCCTGCCCGACGACGCGGACCTCGAGACGGCGGCGGCGACGGTCCTCGAGATCGCGGAGGAGGCCCGTGACCGCGGCGAGTGGAGCGAGGCGGACCTCGACCAGCTCGTGCGGGCCTTCGACGCCCGCGGGCTCTTCGCGTGCGAGCGGGTGATCCGCGAGCCGGAGGAGGTCGCGGACGGGCGCTCGATGTACCTCCGCGGGGTGACGACCGGGGTGACGCCCTTCTTCCCCGGGCCGATGCAGCTCCGCCACGAGGTGGCGCCGGGGACCGACAACGCGGTCGTGCGCTTCTCCTCGGGGACGACCGACGGACCGCCCGACAACCCGGTCGGGATCGCGGTGCTGGTGAAGCGGGCGGACGCGCCGATCGAGTTCGAGTACACGCTGACCGCGATCGACAAGAACGCCGACGGCGCGCCGAAGGGGTCGGTCCGCGAGGTCGTCCAGGTGACCGGCGACTGGGACCTCCAGCTCGCCGCGACGCGGATCTGGGACTCGGACCACCAGCTCGTCCTGCGCGGGCTGCTCCCGGGCGAGGTGATCCACGTGGCGCTGGCGAACCTCACGACCGACGAGCAGTCGGCCGGGAGCGTGTCGATCATCAGCTTGCCGCCGGAGCTGATCGACGAGGGGACGGTCCAGGTCGACGTGAACGAGGCGGAGGAGGAGGCGGCCGGGCCGGCCCTGGAGGACCCGGAGGTCCGGACGGGCGAGCCGACGGCGAGCTGCGCGTGCTCGGGGGGGGGGAGCGAGGGCGCGGCGCTGGGGCTCCTGTCGCTGGCCGCGCTGGCGCGGCGGAGGCGGCGCTGAAGGGCGGGTGGCGCCGCGGGCTGCGCCTCGCGATCGACACGGCGCTGCCGCTGGCGATCGCGGCCCTGATCGTGCTGCCGGCGCTGCCTCGCTCGCTGATCGGCGACCTCGGCAACCTGCCGACGTCGTGGACGCGTCAGCTCAGCATCAAGCAGTCGTGGGACATGTACGCGCCGGATCCGGAGCGCTCCCACTCGTACATCGCCGCGACCGCCGAGTTCCCGGACGGCCACACCGAGGCGCTCGAGGAGGCGCTGCAGGCGGAGGCGGGGTGGGACCGGATCTGGGACTGGGAGAAGCGCAGGATCGACATCTGGCGCGTGTACACGGTGATGAGCCCGGAGAAGCCGAACCCGCACCGGACCTGGTACGTGCGCTCGCTCTGCGTCCGCGAGGCGCTGCTCCGCGGTGAGCCGCCGCAGCGGATCATCACCGAACGGGTGCGCCGCGGCTTCACCCGCCCCGATCGGGTGCGGGCGGGCGAGCCGCCGCTCGGGCCGGTGTCCCGGGTGCCGCTGATGACGGTGGACTGCCGGACCTGGCCGGTCCGCGATATGATCGCAGAGGCACGTGCCCGCGCCGCCCGATGACGCAAGCCCTGACGGCGGGGGAAAGGCCCGATGGGTCGCTCGTGTCGCGCGCCTGCGCGACGCGCTCCTGACCGGCGAGGAGGATCCGACCGCGCTCGGGCTGTGTCGGATCGCGCTGGTCGCGGTCTTCACCGCGGCGCTGCTCGCCCACGTCGGCGCGGTCGACGAGTACTTCTCGGACGCGTCGCCGCTGGCGGGGAAGTACGCGCGCGAGTGCTTCCACAGCCGGCTCTCGCTCTTCTTCTACGCGCGCGAGCCCTGGGCGGTGCGGGCGATCTTCGCCGCGGGGGTCCTGGCGCACGGGCTCTGGCTGGTCGGGCTCTTCACCCGCCCCGCCGCGATCGTCGGCGCGGCGGTGTGGCTGAGCCTCATGGGCCGCAACCCGCTGCTCTACGCGATGCCCGACCAGCTCCTCGCGGCGCTGGTCCTGTGGCTCGCGCTGATGCCGACGGGCCGCGGGCTGAGCCTCGACGCGCGCTGGCGCGGGCGCGGCGGGCCGGTGCCGGTGTGGTGCCGCCGGATCCTGCAGCTCCAGATCGCGGTGATGTACACCAAGACGGGGCTGGCCAAGCACGGCGCGACCTGGACCTCCGAGGGGACGGCGATCTACTACGCGCTCGTCAACCCCTACAACCGCCACGTCGACGTCGCCCAGGCGCTGGCGCAGATCCAGCCCTACGTGCTGCGGCCCCTGACCTGGGGGGTGCTGGTGTGGGAGGTCGCCTTCGCCGGCTTCGTCCTGCTGCACTGGCTGCGGGAGCGCTGGCGGCGGCTGCCGGACCTGCGCCGCTTCTTCCTCGGGTTCGGGGCGGCGATGCACCTCGGGATCCAGGCGATGCTCTACGTCGTGTGGTTCACGCCCCTGGTGCTGGCGAGCTACACGGCGTTCCTGTCGCCCGAGGAGGCGCGCCGGCTGATCACCCGGCGCGCGCGCTGAGGCCAGCGCTCAGGTCTTGCAGGCGGCCCAGTTCGGGCCGCTCCCGGCCTCGACGACCAGCGGCACGCTGAGCTTGTCGCCCGCGGCCTGCTCCATGCGCGGGCGGGCGAGCGCGACGAGCTCGTCGACGCGGGCCGCGTCGCACTCGAAGATCAGCTCGTCGTGGACGGTCAGGAGGATCTGCGCCCAGGTCTGGTCCGCGAGCGCGGCGTCGACGGCGATCATGGCGCGCTTCATGATGTCGGCCGCGCTGCCCTGGATCGGGGTGTTGCGGGCGATCCGCTCGCCGTAGGAGCGCGAGGCGCCGCGCCGCGCGAGCTCGGGGATCCGGCGCCGACGCCCGAAGATCGTCTCCGCGTAGCCGCGCTGGCTGGCGATCTCGACCAGCTCGTCCATGTAGCGGGTGACGCCCGGGATCTTCTCGAAGTAGACCTTGATGTAGCTGCCGGCCTTGCCGCGCGGGATCCCGAGCTGGCGGGCGAGGCCGAAGGCGGTCTGGCCGTAGATCACGCCGAAGTTGACGGCCTTGGCGATCCGGCGCTGCTCGGCGGTGACCTCGCGCTCGGGGATCCCGAAGACCTCGGCGGCGGTGCGGCGGTGGACGTCGACGCCGTCGCGGAAGGCCGAGACGAGGTTCTTGTCGCCCGAGAGGTGGGCCAGGATCCGCAGCTCGATCTGCGAGTAGTCGAGCGCGACGAGGAGGCGCCCGGCGGGCGCGACGAAGGCCTCGCGGATCTTGCGGCCGACCTCGGTCCGGATCGGGATGTTCTGGAGGTTGGGGTCCTTGCTCGAGAGGCGGCCGGTCTGCGCGACCGCCTGGCGGAAGTTGGTGTGCAGGCGCCCGGTCGCGGGGCTGATCTCGTGCGGGAGGGTGTCGAGGTAGGTGCCCTTGAGCTTGGTCAGCGCGCGGTACTCGAGGATCAGCCCGACGACCGGGTGATAGGCCGCGAGCTCCTCGAGCACGGTGGCGTCGGTCGAGAAGCCGGTCTTGGTCTTGCGCGAGGCCTCGAGCCCGAGGTCCTCGAAGAGCAGCTTCTGCACCTGCTGCGGCGAGTCGGGGTTGAAGTCGGCCTGGCCGGCGGTCTCGGCGATCTTGGCCTGCAGCGCGGCGATCTCGGCGCCCATCACCTGGCCCTGGCGCACGAGCACGTCGGCGTCGAGCCGGACCCCGCGCTCCTCGATCCGCTGGAGCACGCGCACGAGCGGCATCTCGATCCCGTCGAAGAGCTCGCGCAGCGCCGGGCCCTCGTCGAGCTGCGGCCGCAGGTGATCGCCGGCCCGCAGCGCGAGCTCGGCGCGCTCGCACGCGAAGCCGGTGGTGCGGTCGATCGGCGCGCGGTCGAAGGTCAGCGCGCGCTTGCCCTTGCCGAGCACGTCCTCCTGGGTCGCGCAGGTGTAGGCGAAGAGGTCGCGCGCGAGGTCGGCGAGCGCGTGGCTGGTCCGCGCCGGGTCGAGCGTGTAAGAGGCCAGCTTCGGGTCCATGGCCACCGGGCCGAGCGCGACGCCGTGGCGGCCGAGGACGATCGCCTGGAACTTCGCGTTCTGCAGGGTCAGCGGGAGCGCCCCGCCGAGCGCCCGGCGGAGCTGCGCGAGCGCGGCGGGCGTGGCCATCTGCGGGGAGAGGAGGGCGTCGCCGTGGTGGCCGAAGGGGACGTAGGCGGGGGCCGGCGCGCGCTCG
>CAZMML010000343.1:0-5011 GCA_964567335.1 uncultured Nannocystis sp.
CCCGGCCGGGATCGCCCGCGCGGCGCGCCACGCGGTGTGGGCGCTGCGGCTCCACACGCCGGCGCCGAGGCCGTAGAGGGTGTCGTTGGCGATCGCGACCGCGTCGTCGAAGCCGGAGAAGGGCGTCACGGCGACGACCGGCCCGAAGATCTCCTCCTGGAAGATGCGCATGCGGTTGTGGCCCTCGAAGATCGTCGGCGCGACGTAGTAGCCCTCGGCGAGGTCGCCGGGGAGGCGCACCCGCTCGCCGCCGAGGCGCAGCGCGGCGCCCTCCTTCTTGCCGATGTCGATGTAGCTGAGGATCTTCTCGAGCTGGTCGTTCGAGGCCTGCGCGCCGAGCCGCGTGTCGGTGTCGAACGGGTCGCCCGGCGCGACCGTCTGGGTGCGCGCGACCGCGGCGTCGAGGAACTGCGCGTAGATGTGCCTGTCGACCAGCGCGCGCGACGGGCAGGTGCACACCTCGCCCTGGTTGAGCAGGAACATCACGAAGCCCTCGAGCGCCTTCTGGCGGAAGTCGTCGTCGGCGTCCCACACGTCGCGGAAGAAGACGTTGGGCGACTTGCCGCCGAGCTCGAGCGTGACCGGGATCAGGTTCTCCGAGGCGTACTGCATGATCAGGCGCCCGGTGGTGGTCTCGCCGGTGAAGGCGATCTTGGCGATCCGGCGGTTGCTGGCGAGCGGCTTGCCGGCCTCGACGCCGAAGCCCTGGACGATGTTGACGACGCCCGGCGGGAGCAGGTGGCCGACCAGCTCGGCCCACAGGCAGATCGTCGCCGGGGTCTGCTCGGCCGGCTTGAGGACGACGCAGTTGCCGGCGGCGAGCGCCGGGGCGAGCTTCCACGCCGCCATCAGGAGCGGGAAGTTCCACGGGATGATCTGTCCGACGACCCCGAGCGGCTCCTTGATCTGCATGCTGAGGGTGTTGGCGTCGAGCTCGCTGACCGTGCCCTCCTCGGCCCGCAGGCAGCCGGCGAAGTAGCGGAAGTGGTCGATCGCCAGCGGCAGGTCGGCGGCCAGCGACTCGCGGATCGGCTTGCCGTTGTCCCAGGTCTCCGAGAGCGCGAGCAGCTCGAGGTTGGCCTCCATGACGTCGGCGATCTTGTTCAGGATCGCCGCGCGCTCGGCCGCCGCGGTCCGACCCCACGCGGCGCGGGCGCCGTGGGCCGCGTCGAGCGCGAGCTCGACGTCCTCCGCGCTCGAGCGGGCGATCTCGCAGAAGGGCCGCCCGACGACCGGCGAGATGTTCTCGAAGTACTGCCCGCGGGTCGGGGGGCGCCACTCGCCGCCGATGAAGTTCTCGTAGCGGCTCTTGTACTTCAGCTTGCTCTCGTCGGTATTGGGCCGGGGGAATCGCATCGCCATCGTCTCCTTGTCAAACGCCTGAGATCGGCGCGACACCTCCGCACGGCGCACGTCGGGCCAGAGGGCGCCCGCGCGGGGCCGTCCGCGCGCGCCCCCGCGCCCGCTCAGGGCGAGCCGGGGATCGTCGTGAGCGACGCGCCCGGCAGGTCCGGCGGCGGGAAGGGGTTATCCACCGGCGTCCCCGCGACATAGGGGGCGTACTGGACCTGGCCGCCGATCCGGGCGGTCCAGAAGAGGGGCTCGAGGGCGCCGCGCATCACCGGGAACACGAACACGAAGTCGTCGCCCTTGGTGTAGACCTCCAGCGGGTCGCGGAGCGCCGGGAGATCGGCGGGGCCGGCGTCGGCGGCCCCGCCGAGGTCGTCGCCCAGGCGCTGGAGCTCGCGCAGGGTCCAGGCCGCGACGTTGTAGTAGTCGCTCCACCACGCCGAGTTCGGCTTGCCGGGGTTGCCCGAGAGCGGCGCGCCGCGGATCATCGCGTAGATGACGTCGCGGAGCTGGTTTGGGCCCTGCTGGCCGTCCTTGAAGCGGGCCCCCGGGGCGTCGATGCTCCCGTCGCGCTGCAGGACGTCGTAGAGCGCCTTTTCGCCGCGCCACCAGCGGCCGGTGGCCTCGAGCAGCTCGGGGTCGTCGTGGTGGACGGCGAGCAGCCGCGCGCAGGTCATGCCGTTGGCCCAGATCTGGTAGTGGCTCGAGGTGAGCACCTCGTTGGCGCCGCCGATCGCCTGGTGCCCGCCCTCGACCTGGACCGCGAAGAAGTCGAGGAGCATGTCCTTCGACTCGCTCACCTGATCGGGCGTCCCCATGAGCCGCGACCAGCCGTAGTACCACACCCGCCACAGCAGCTTGTGGTTCGGCGTGCCCTTGAACTTGTAACCCTCGGGCGGCGGCGCGAGCGTCCAGGTGCTCGGGCACCCGAGCGCCCGGCGGCACAGGCCGACCACCGCCTCGCCGAAGGGGGCCTCCGCGCCGTTGCTCCCGGCCTCCTGACCGCCGGCGTCGCACGCGGGCGGATCCCCGGGCGGGCCCCCGCTCGACGAGGCGTCGCCCGAGCTCGCGTCGGTGGTGCCCTCGCCCGAGGTGCTGGTGCTGCCCGAGCTGCTGCCCGAGCTGCCGGCCGCGCCCGAGCTGCCGGCCGCGTCCGTGCCGCTCCCTGCGCCCGTCGAGGAGGCCGCGGTGGCGGCGTCCGAGGTCGTGCCGGTCGTCGAGCTCGCGGCGCTGCCGGAGCCGCTGTCGGTGCTGTCCGAAGGGACATCACCGCCGTGGCAGGCGAGCAGCGCCCCGAGCGCCGCGGAGATCGTGGGTCCTCGTTGAATCCGCATCGGTTCGCTCCCGCGCGGGACGATCGCACAAGGCGCGCGATCGCTCAATCCGGCGCGGGGCCAGCGCTCACCCGGCGCGGGCCAGAATCCGTGTACGCTGGGACGCGTGCTTCGCCTGTCTCGCCTCCCCGTCCTCCTGTGCGTCCTCCTCTGGGCGTCGCCCGACCGTGCGGACGCGTGCTCCTGCCGCGAGCCGCCCCCTCCGACGGACGCGCTGACGAAGAGCTCGGCGGTCTTCGAGGGCAAGATCGTGCGCGTCGATCGCGGCTCCGACGAGAGCACGGCCCACATCGAGGTGCTGCGGACGTGGAAGGGCGCCGCGACCACGCCGATCCGAGTGTCCTCGGCGGGCACGGATTCGCTCTGCGGCGTCGAGTTCCAGACCGGGAAGAAGTACCTGATCTACGCCACCGGCGGCCCTGACTCGCTCTCGACGCATCTCTGCAGCCGTACGCGGCTGAGCGAGAGCGCCGGGGGAGACTTCGCCGCGCTCGGGCCGAGCACCGCGGCCAAGCCGTCGGGGAAGCCGCTCCCGCCTCCGCCGCAGCGGAAGTCAGGCGAGCCGAAGCCGGAGCCGGAGCCGGAGCCGGAGCCGCCGCTGGAGGGGCCGGGACCCGCGCCGGAGGTGTCGCCTCCCCCGGTCGCGACGCCGCCAGCGCCGGCAGCACCGCCCGCGCCTGCGTCGCCGCCCGCGCCCGCGGCGCCGCCTGCGCCCGCGCCCGCGCCCGCGAGCGCCTGCTCCGTCGACGCCGCGGAGGGTGCGGGGCTGTCGCTGCTCGTGGCCCTGTTGCTGCTCGGCGGTCGCCGTCGGCGGGCCATCGGCGGGGTTCACACGCCGAGCTTCGAGTGAGCGATCGGGACGCGGTCGTCGTCCTCCACCGCGACGGCGAGCTCGAGCGCCGCCGCGGCCTCCAAGCCTGCGCTCAGGGGGGTGACATGAGGCTCGTCGCGCGGACGCACGAACGCCCCTGGCGTCGCGGACGCCAGGGGCGCGGCGGGAGAGCGATCGCTCAGGCGCGGACTTGGTTGGCCGCGAGGGCGCGGTCGAGGGTCTCGACCGAGGGCGCGAAGTAGTACGAGCCCGAGGCCGGGGTCGAGTAGTTGGTGATCGCGTCGCGGGCCTGGCCGTTCATGCCGTACATCGCCTCCATGCGCTCACGGAGGGGCGCCTGCGTCTTGCAGAAGCCGAGGAAGTAGAGGCCGACGGTGCCGTCGTGGAGGGCGTAGGGGGTGGAGCGCCGGACCATCTCGCCGCGCTTGGGCTTGGCGGCGTCGCCGGTCGCGCCCTCGCGGAGCTCGACGTGGGCGAGGTGCGAGGTCGGGACCTGGACCGGGAGGCGGGTCGAGTCGGCGCGGGTGCGGCCGAAGGTGTTGTCCTGATCCTGGGGGGACAGGCGGCCGAAGTACTCGAGGTCATGGACCCAGCGCTGGGCGATCAGGAAGCTGCCGCCGGCGCCCTTCTGGCCGTCGGGGATGATCGCGCGGTCACGCTGGTCCTCGGGCGCCGGGTTGCCGGTGCCGTCGATGTAGCCGGTGAGGTCGAGGCTGTTCTTGTAGATCCACGCGATGGTCTCGCGGGCGACGTTCATGTGGCCCTTGACCGCGTTGCGGAACTTGAACTGGACCTCCCAGCAGAGGCCCTTGCGGTCCGAGTGGACCCACAAGAGCAGCTCCTCCTGGGTGCCCTTGGCGACCTTGCCGTCCGGCGACTGATAGCCGGGGTAGGGCTGGAAGTCGTCCGGGATGTCGTCGGTGAGGTCCTTGAGCAAGGTCGGCCCGAAGAAGAGGCCGAGGTTGACGCCCTGCGCGGCGCAGTCGGTGCGGAGGGCGCGCAGCGCGGCCTTGATCACGTTCAGGTCGGCGTCCTTCGTGCGGCTCAGGTGGACGTACCACTGGTGCTCTTCGAGCTTGCCTAAAATCGCGGGCTGGGGAGTCGCCATCGGAATTTCCTCGCTTCGTCTGCAGCCCGGGGTTCGGGCGGCGCGACCGTGCCATAGGTCCGTTCTGAGTGCAAGCCCGCGCCCGCGTGCGCGCAGCCCCACGTCCACGAGGAATGGGTCACGTCTGCAAAAATCTCACCCGAAAAAACTCGCTACGGGAGAGACAGGGGCGCTTGCGCTGGCCGACGAAGGCGCGTACGACCGCGGCTCACGTGAAGCTCCGCGGGCTCCTTGTCTCCCTCGGTCTGGGCGCGGCGCTCGGCTGCGCCGCGGCGCCGATCACCCGCACCCATCAGCCGGAGGCGGGCGTGCGCTTCGTCGAGGCGGGCGGGCTGCGCTTCGGCTACCTCGCGGAGGGCGATCCGGCGGCGCCGTTGGTGCTGCTCC
>CAZMML010000344.1:0-5005 GCA_964567335.1 uncultured Nannocystis sp.
ACTACCAGTTCCAGCCCTCCGAGCCGATGAAGATCCTCCTGATCGCCGCGCTCGCGCGCTACCTCAGCGACCGCCCGCCCCAGGGCGCCCGCGGCCCGCGGAAGCTGCGCCAGCTCATCGTCCCCTTCATCACCGTGCTCGTGCCGGTCGCGCTGATCGTCAACCAGCCCGACCTCAGCACCGGCATCATCTGCCTGCTGGTCTCCTTCTCCCTGATCGCCCTGACCGAGCTCAGCCTGCGCAGCATCTTCACCCTGCTCTGCGTCGGCGCCTCGGCCTTCGTGCTCGGCTGGGCCTTCTTCATGCACCGCTACCAGCGCTCGCGGATCGACGTCTGGCTCAACCCGGAGGCCTACGCCGACAACGAGGGCTACCAGACGATCCAGGCGATGATCGGCGTCGGCAACGGCGGCTTCTTCGGCCGCGGCGTCCGCAAGGGCACCCAGAACACCCTCGACTTCCTGCCCTACGGCGACACCGACTTCCCCTTCGCCGTCTACGCCGAGGAGTGGGGCTTCCTCGGCGCCGCGATGGTCCTGGTGATGTTCCTGGCGCTCGTGCTGTGGGCCGTCAACCTCGCCTCGCAGGCCCGCGACCGCTTCGGCGCCCTGCTCTGCGTCGGCGTCGCCGCGCTCTTCTTCTTCCACGTGGCGATCAACGTCGGCATGGTGCTGCAGCTCCTCCCCGTCACCGGCATCACGATCCCCTTCTTCAGCGTCGGCGGGTCCAACGCCCTGGCGATGATGCTCGGCGTCGGGATCCTCCTGAGCGTCAGCCGCTCGCGCCGCGCCCGCGGCTAGACCTGCCGGGGCCCCATGGACGCCGCCCAACGCCTCCTCCGCACCGGCGACACCGAGGTCGTGGACCTCGGCGGCGCGCTCGAGTTCCGCCGCCGCGGCGCGCTCCTCCTCGGGCTCGGCGCCGGCGCGCTCCTCCTCGGCGCGGCCGCGACCGCCGCCCCCGATCTCCTCGTGGCCTGGCTCGGCTGGGCCTTGACCCCGCTCGGCTGCCTCCTCATCGTCCTCGGGGCGCTCCGCGCGCTGAGCAGCCCGATCCGACTCGACGCCGCCCGACGCCAGCTCGTCCGCGGCGCCCTACGGATCGCCTTCTCGGATCTCAAGGGCGTGCGCCTCGTCGAGACCCCGATCGGCCGGCACGTCGCGCTCTCGCTGACGATCGAGGCGCCGGGCGGCCCGCTGCGGCTGATCGACGGCCAGCTCGCCCACCATCGAGAGGCGCTCGAGGAGATCGCCCGCCGCGCCGCGGCCCTGCTCGACCCCGACGCCGCGGGCCCGCCGAAGCTCGCCGAGGGCTCCTCGCGCGGGTTCCGGATCGCGCTGCTGCTCACCCTCGGGGCCCTCTGGGCCGCCTCGGGGCTGCTCTTCGCGCCCGACCTCGCCTTCACGACCCCCGGGGGCGCCTGGGGCGTCCGCGCGTGGCCGCTGGGCCTGTGGATCGCCGCGCTCGGGGTGCTCGAGCTCCTCGGCGCCCGAGTGTTCGACGCGATGGTCGGACCCTGGACGCCCCGGCGACGGGTCCTCTTCGCGCTCTGGATGGGCTCCTACCTCGTCGTGTGCGCCACCCACGTCGATCGCTAGCGACTCTCACCGCGATCGACCTGTCCGGGAGCGGACCGAGACGGAGCCTTCGCCCGCGCCGGGTGTCGTCACTTCTTGGCCGCCTTCTTCTTCTTGCCCCCCGGCCGCCCCTTCTTCGGCGCGGGCTCGGGCTCCGGGTCCGGCACGATGATCGGCGCCTCTTCCACGACGGGCGGCGGCGGCGGCGGGCGACGCGGCGGCGGCGCGAGCGGCGGGGCCAGCGGCGCCTGCACGGGCGGGGCGGGCGGCGGCGTCTCCTCGTCTCGGCGGCAGCGACGCACGAGCAGGAGCGCCAGCGTCACCGCCAGCCCGATCGCCGTCGCCACCACGATGCGGCCGGGCAAGGGGCTCGGGGGCGGCGCCTGGCGCTGCGGCATCGAGGGCGGCCGCGGCCGGGGGACCGGGATCGGCGTGGGCTCGTCGTCGAAGTCGTCCACGCCCTCGTCCTCGGGGGCGAACACCTCCTCGAGGTCGAGGCTCACGTCGATGTCCTCGACCTCGCCCTCGACGCTGTCCGGCTGGGCTCCGCGGAACCACCGCTCCACCGCCTCGGCCTCGTCGGGCCCCTGCTCGTCGCTGTACCAGGGGAAAGGTCGGTCGCCGAGCGTCCGTCGGACGTAGCTCCGCAGCGCGATGTGCGAGGTCACCAGCCCCTGCGCGCGGGCGAAGCGCTCGAGGTCCTCCGCGAGCGCCTGCGCGGTCGGGTAGCGCTCGTAGGGGCTGAGCGCGAGCGCCTTGAGGATGATCGCCTCGAGCTCGGGCGCGAGCCCCGGACGGCGCGAGGAGGGCCGCGGGATCTCCCCGCTGACGATCTGCTCGAGGATCTCGAACTCGCCCGCCGCGTCGAAGAGGTGCGAGAGCGTCACCATCTCGTAGAGCAGGATCCCGATCCCGAACACGTCGCTGCGGCGGTCGACCGACTCGCCGCGGACCTGCTCCGGCGACATGTACGCGATCTTGCCCTTGCGCATCCCGTCCTGGGTGAGCTGGGTCGAGGACACGACCTTGGCGATCCCGAAGTCGACCAGCTTCACCTCGCCGTGATAGGTGACGAACACGTTGCTCGGCGAGACGTCGCGGTGCACGATCGCCATCGGGCGACCGTCGACGCGGCGCATCTCGTGGGCGAAGTGGAGGCCGCCGCAGAGCCCGAGCGCGATCGTCAGCGCGTGCCCCATCGGGAAGCCCTCGCGCGTCCGCCGGGCGCGATCGATCAGCTCGCCGAGGTCCGTGCCGTGGAGGTACTCCATCGTGAAGTAGATGCTCCCGTCGGCCCGGCCCATGTCGTAGACGCGGACGATGTTCGGGTGGTCGAGGCGCGCCGCGATCCGGGCCTCGATCAGGAACATCGTCACGACGTTCGGATCGGCCGCGTACTCGGGCAGGATCCGCTTGATCACGACGAGCTGCTCGAGCCCCTCGATCTCCTCGTCCTGAGCGGCCGCGAGGAAGAGCTCGCCCATCCCCCCGACGGCCAGCGAGCGGAGCAGCCGGTACCTACCGCCGATCAAGGGGAGCGTCGTCGCCACCGCGGGCACGGGCGCCCATCATAACGCGGGGACGCCGCCGCCACCAGAAAGCGGCGCGGACGGCGCTTGGCGCCCTCTGCGGGCGCAGGGAGGCAATTGCGATCGCGCAGGCGCCGAGGCCACGCCGGACCTCAGGGGCCGAGCCCGCGTCGCAGCACCTGCAGCGCAGCCGCCGCCCCTGCGTACTCCTCGACCACCCGCGCGTACACCTGGCCCGCATCGAGGAGCGTCCCCGTCTTGGCGTGAGCCTCGAGCTCCGTCGCCGCCCGCGCCAGGCCCAGGGCCCCGAAGGTCTTCGCCGTCGGGACGAGCTGGTGGGTGACGCGCGCGACCTCTTCGGCGCGCCCCGCCGCGAACACCGCCTGGAGCCCCTCGATCATCGCCTTCATGGACGCGAGCGAGTCGTCCAGGAACGCGGCGAAGGCCCCCGGAGGCTGGTCCTCGAAGAGCCCGCGCAGGTCCTCGAGCGCCGCCGCCGCAAGTCGGGTCTCGCGCGTCGCCCCCGGGACGCCCGGCGAGCGCGTCGCGCTCCGCTCGAGCGCCCCGATCACGTCCTCGGCGCGGAAGGGCTTGGCGACATAGTCGTCCATCCCTGACTCGAGGCACTCGGCCCGGTCTTGCACGGTCGCGTTGGCCGTGATCGCGACGATGTAGGGCTGCCGGTCGGGCGGGAACTCCGACCGGATCGCGGCCGCCGCCTGCAGCCCGTTCATCTCGGGCATCTGCACGTCCATCAGCACCACGTCGTAGATCTGGCGGCGCAGCGCGTCCAGGACCTCGAGCCCGTTCGCGGCGATGTCCGGCCGGTAGCCCAGCCGCTCGAGCAGCCTGATCGCCACCTTCTGGTTGATCAGGTGATCCTCCGCCAGCAGGATCCGCCGCGACAGCCGCGGCGCGAGCGGCTGCAGGCGGACCGCCGGCGCCGGGGTCGCCGGGGCGCGCACGTCCGCGGCGAGGATCTGGACCATCTTCTCGTAGAGCGCGGACGCCTTGATCGGCTTGGTGACGAAGGCCGCGAAGATCGCGATCTGCCGCTCGGGCGGCCGCCACCCGACCGAGGTGAGCATCACCAGCGGGAGGTCCGGGTCGAGCTCGCGGATCTGCCGCCCGAGCTCGAGCCCGTCCATCTCGGGCATGAGCATGTCGACCACCACCACGTCGTAGGCGCGCCCGCGGCGGAGCAGCGCGAGCGCCTCCGCGCCGGACGCGGCCTCCTCCACGCTCATGCCCCACGCCGCCGCCTGCCGGCGCAGGATCTCGCGGTTGGTGGCGTTGTCGTCGACCACCAGCACCCGCCGTCCGCGCAGCGCCGGCTGCTCGACGTCGAGGTAGGCCGGCCGGCGCGGCGGCCCCCGGCGGACCGGGAGCGTGAACCCGAAGGTCGAGCCGCGGCCCGGCTCGCTGGTGACGCTCATCTGCCCGCCCATCAGCTCGACCAGGCGCTTCGAGATCGCGAGGCCGAGCCCCGTCCCGCCGTACTTCCGCGTCGTCGACGCGTCGACCTGGCTGAACGACTGGAAGAGGCGGTCCAGCCGGTCCGGCGGGATCCCGATCCCCGTGTCGCGCACGGCGAAGCGCAGCACGCAGCGCTCCCCCTCGCCGGGGTCGAGCTTCACCGAGAGCAGCACCTCGCCCTTCTCGGTGAACTTGACCGCGTTGCTGAGCAGGTTGGCGAGCACCTGTCGCACCCGCGTGACGTCGCCCCACGCCGTCTCCGGCACCTCGGGGTCGATCGAGCACGCGAGCTCGATCCGCTTCTTCGCGGCCCGCTCCGCGACCAGGTCGAGCGAGGACTCGAGGCAGCCGCGGAGGTCGAAGACCGCGTCCTCGACGACGACCTGGTTCGCCTCGATCTTCGAGAAGTCGAGCACGTCGTTG
>CAZMML010000345.1:0-4950 GCA_964567335.1 uncultured Nannocystis sp.
GTTCGACGGGGAGCACGGGTTCGACGGGGAGCACGGGTTCGACGGGGAGCACGGGGGCGAGCACGGGGTCGAGCACGGGGTCGACGACGTGACCGAGCACTGGCTGTGGCGGCTCGACGCAGACGCCTGGCTGCGCGCCGCTCTCGCCGAGCTGGAGAGCGGCGCGGACGCGGTGGCGTCGCGACGCACGGCGGTCACCCACGCCCGGCGCGCCGCGGGTATGGCGATGAACGCGGTGCTGGTCGCCTGGGGGCGCGCGCAAGGCACGAGCGAGGCCCAGGCCGCGGCCGAGGAGCGGTGGGGCCGTAGCTACGTCGACCACCTGCGGATCTTCGGGGAGGCCGAGCCAGAGGCGCAGGCGCCCCTGACGGCGGCCGCCGCGGAGGCGGCGCGGGCCCTGCTGGCGATTCCGGTCGTGCCGCGCGAGGGGCTGGTGCAGCTCCACCGCTCGCCGCACGGTCCGGCTCAGCTCGCGCTGGACCACGCGCGCGCGCTGGTGCAGGCGTGCCAGGCCGCGATCGCTGACCTGCGGACCGCGGCGCTGTGACGCGCGGCGGATCGACGGGGCGCCTGCTACCCTGAGGGCATGTCCCTCGCGCGCGCCTCGCTGCTCTCGCTCTGTGTGCTCCTCGCCGCGGCCTGCGAGCGCGTCGAGGAGCCCTTCCCGGCCCTGAGCGACACGGACACGGCCACGGGCACGGGCACGGGGACCGGCTCGCCGACGACGACCGAGGGCCCCTCGGATCCGAACGCCGTGTACGACTGCGAGCCGAGCGATCCGAATTCCTGTCCGATGGGACAGAAGTGCTCGGCGATCGCGGAGGGCGGCCTGCAGAACCACTTCCAGTGCGTCCACGACGACGGCGAGCTGCCGCCGCTGGAGCCCTGTACGCCCGCGCCCGAGAGCGGTCAGGACGGCTGCGCCGCGGGGACGGTGTGCCTCGCGCTCTCCGAGTTGAACCTGAGCAGCGGGCGCTGCCTGCCGGGCTGCCGCAACGACGACGACTGCGCGCCCGGGGTGTGCGTGGTGAGCCCGCTCTCCGGCACGACCTTCTGCGCCGAGAGCTGCGACCCGAACCTCGCGGCGTGCCCGCCCGGCCTCGGGTGCCGGCAGGGGCAGGATCGCTTCTACTGCGGGATGACGATGGAGGTCGACGTCGGGGTCGACGCGGAGCCCTGCGACCAGGCGACGCTCCGCGGCTGCGCGAGCTCCTACGCGTGCCTGCCTGGGGCGCTGATCCCGAGCTGCGCGTCGGCGTCGTGCTGCACCCGGACCTGCGACGTGAACGGATCCCCGGATCAGTGCGACATCCCGACCCTGTGCAAGGAGCTCTTCACCGAGCCCGCGCCCGACTTCGAGGCGGTCGGGGCGTGCTTCGTCCCGGCCTGATCAGCCCCCGCCCGGGTTCTTGATCAGGCGGTCGATCCGCAGGTTGGGGATCACGATCGGCTGCGTCGGCGACTTGCTGGTGCGGACGGTGTCCTCGAGCGGGCGCTGGGGCGCGGGGCGATCGTCGTCGGGGATCGCGGGCAGGAGCGGCGGGGGCGGGAAGAAGCCGGCCGGCGGCAGCGGGGGCGGGGGCGGGAGGTCGCTGGCGTCGTCGCCGTAGGCGTCGAACTCGTCGAGGTCGTCGGCGGTCGGCGGCGGAAGCACCGGTCGGGTCGGCGGGGCCGAGCTCGGGGTCTGCGTCGGGTAGGGCTGGGTGTGGACGATCGTGGTGTCCGCCGGTACGGGGTAGAGGCCGGACTGGGCGGAGATGTCGAGCTCGCCGCGCAGGGACGCGAGGTCGAGGCGCGCGAGCCATGTGCGATCGACCAGGTAGCGGCCGTCGACCGGGACGAGGGTGAGGGAGCCGCGGGTGAGGCTCGGCAGCAGCTTGCCGCCGGCGTGGTGGCGGAGCCGGCGGCCGAGCTCGGCGACCGCGTCGTCGTCGTCGTCGAGCGCCTTCGTCAGCGCGGTGAGGACGAGGCCGAGGACCTCGCGGGCGCGGTCGAACTCCGTCCGCAGGCCGGGGCCGTCGCTGGCGGCGAGGTCGAGCTCGGCCGGCCGCGCGGGCGGGGTGGTGGTCGGCTGGGCCTCCCGCAAGCGCTCCGCGAGCGCGCGCGCGACCTGGAGCTTCTTGCTGAGCTGCCGGGCGACGCGCGACCAGTGGTCGCGCTCGCCGCGGGCGGTCGCGGCCTCTTTCTCCGCCGCGGCGAGCTGCGCCTCGAGCTGGACGATTTGTGCGACCTTCGCGTCGTAGCGCTGCCAGATGTCGCCGGGGTCAGACACGGTGGGCCTCACTATAGACCCGATCCTCCGCCGCGGCGAAAGGGCGGCTCCGCGCCGCGGCCCTCAGGCCGCCTGCTGGACCACCGCGGGGGCCTCGGCCCGGGCGGAGAGGCCCGGGAGATCGCGGTCCGGCACCGAGGGGAAGAGGTGGTGGAGGTAGTGGAAGCGCACGACGAAGTAGTTCTCGCGCCCGACCAGCGCGAGCCAGAACCAGAGCAGCGGGCGCGGCCAAACGGGGGGCGGGAGGTGCCCGAAGAGCCAGGGCTGATGGACCACCCAGCTGAACACCAGCCACGCGAAGGTGTTGGCGAGGCGGGTCGTGAGGTTGAAGGCGAGCAGGCCGGTCCACCCGCCGAGCCACATCAGTCCGGCCCACGCGGCCGCGTGCGCGAGCATGCGGGCGGCGAGGGCGGGCCGGAGCCCCCCGCTCCGGAGCTCGTCCCAGGCGGAGAATTCGGGCTCGAGGAGGCAGCAGAGCAGGGCGCGCGGGAGGCTCGGCTGCATCTTGGGGTTGTCGGGGTCACCGGGCGCGCCGTTCAGGCGGTGGTGCGCGAGGTGCATGTCCTCGAGCTCGCGGCGTCCGAGGTAGATCGGGCCGACGAGGATCAGCAGGGCGCGCGCGGGGTGCCAGCGCGCGGCCTCGCGCTGGTTGGCGTGGATGCACTCGTGCCAGCGGTTGAAGTAGCGCAGGAACGCGGAGACGCCGAGCGGTACGAAGAGCCAGGCGGGCACCAACCCGAGGCAAAGGAGGCCGTAGAGCGAGTAGAAGGCGAGCGCCCACAGGAGCATCGACCCCTCGTAACGCGAGCGGGGATCGGTCGGGCAGAGCGCGAGGACTTGGCGCCGCGTTAGCCGCTGCGGCGCGGGCGGTGGGGTGAAGTCAAAGGCCACGACTCCTCATAGCGGGGATCGCGGGCGCCGCAAAGCGGGCGCTGGAGCGGTCAGGTGTCCGGTGTATCTGCATCTGTTCGACTGCTCGTAGGGCCAGATGCTCGGCGACCGGCGGCGAAACCACGCTCGATCCGTGGTTGCCCCGGGGGCGCGCACGCGCGGACGCGCCTGCGCGGCGGGGGCCCCGCCGCGGGCCGCCCGAGCCGCTACACTGGCGGGGTGAACGGGGGCGAGGTCGACGCCGAGGCGCCCTTCCTGCGCGGTCCGGACGCCGTCGACGGGGCCCTCCAGACGCGGCTCCTATCCGCGGCGCTGGCCCACGGCGGAGATCTGGCGGACCTCTTCTTCGAGTTCCGCCGGACCTTCCACGTGAGCCTCGAGGACGGGCGGGTGCGCAGCGCCGGGGCGTCGGTCGACGTCGGGATGGGCGCCCGGGTCGTCGCCGGGCCGGCGGTCGGGCACGCCTACGCCGAGCGCCTCGAGCCGGCCGCGCTCCTCGCCGCGGCCCGCGCCGCCGGACAGATCGCCCGCGCCCGCGGGGACGGCCGGCGGCGCGGCCGGGCCGCCGCTCCGGGGCCCCTCACGGTCGCGGGGGCCGGGCTGCCGGAGCTGGACGGGGCGGGCTGCGTCGAGGCGTTGCGGCGAGCCGACCTCGCGGCCCGCCGCGTCAGCCCGGCGATCGCCCGGGTCGATCTCTCGTTGACGAGGGTGCGGCGCGAGATCCTGATCGTCCCCAGCGAGGGGCCGCCGCGCGCCGCGGTCCAGCCGCTCCTGCGGGTCAGCGGCGTCGCCACGGCGCAGCGAGGCGGCCGCCGCGAGGCCGGGTCGTCCGCCCGCGGGGGCCGCCACGGGGCGGAGTGGCTCCTGGGACCTGTCCCAGAGGACCTGGGTGAAGAGGCCGCCTGGGGCGCGCTGATCGGCCTCGACCGCCGGCCGGCCCCGGCCGGGGCGATGCCGGTGGTGCTGGCGGCCGGGGACGCGGGGATCTGGCTGCACGAGGCGTGCGGGCACGGCCTCGAGGCAGACTTCGTGCGCCGCGGCGCGTCGGCCTACGCCGGCCGCCTCGGCGAGCGTGTGGCCTCGCCGACGGTGACGCTGGTCGACGACGCCGGCCTGGAGCGCGCGCCCGGCGGGGCGGCCTTCGACGACGAGGGCTCGCCGGCGGCGCGTCGGGTGCTGATCGAGCGGGGGGTGCTGCGCGGGCTGCTCTGCGACCGCGCGGCCGGGCTCGCGCTCGGGGCCCCGGCCGGGGCCGGGCGCCGCCAGAGCTTCCGCGACGTCCCGCTGCCGCGGATGAGCAACACCTTCCTGCTCGCCGGGGAGGACGACCCCGAGGACATCGTCCGCTCGGTCCGATACGGCGTGTACGCGGCGCGCTTCTCGGGCGGGCAGGTGAACCTCGGCGCCGGCGACTTCGTGTTCTCGGTGACGGAGGCCTACCTGATCGAGGAGGGGCGCCGGACCGCGCCGCTGCGCGGGGTCAACCTGATCGGCAAGGGGCCCGACGCGCTCGCGGCGGTCAGCCGTGTAGGTAACGACGCGGCGCTCTCGCCGAGCGTGTGGACCTGCACCAAGGAGGGGCAGAACATCTTCGTCGGCGTGGGGATGCCGACGGTGAAGATCGACCGCCTGACCGTCGGGGGCAGCGCGCTCGGGGGGCCCCGGTGAGGGCGCGGGGAGGCTCCGGGTGACCCTCCCGTCGGCGGCGCGGCGGGAGCTCGAGGCGTTGCGGGCGATCGCGGCGCAGATCCTCGGGGAGGCCCGACAAGCCTGCGATCACGCGGAGG
>CAZMML010000346.1:0-4935 GCA_964567335.1 uncultured Nannocystis sp.
CCTCGCCGCGAGGATAGCGGGGCGCGCACGTCGGGACCAGCGGCCCGCGGCGGGCGCCCCGGTCCGCGCGAGCGCTCTTCCGCGCGGTCAGGGCGGGGCAGGCGACACGAGGATCTCGTCGTCGGCCGGCAGCGCGACGACGGCCCGAAGGTCGCCGGGGAGCGTGAAGCTCAGGGCGTCGGCGCCGACGAAGCGGATCTTCCGGGGGCCGTGGAAGTCGCGCCCCAGCGCCGCGGGGTCGGGGGAATCGACGATCAGCCGATGTCGTCGGGGCGGCTCTTCGGGCCGAAGAGACTGGGTGAAGAGCTCCGCGTAGGCGACCAGGCGACCCGTCGCGTCGACGCGATGGACGCCCCCGGGCCAGAAGTTCACGAGCACCAGGCGACCCTCGTCCGGGGCGAAGATCGGCGGACCGCCGTGGCCGACCGCGAAGGAGACGCCCGCGAGCCGGCGGATCTCGCCGCCGACGGCGAAGAGCTCGTAGCCCTGCTCGGACTGGCCCGAATGCATGTAGAGCGCCGCGAACGCGCCGCCGGGCGAGATCACGATCTGGCTGCCGCCGAAGTTGCCGTGGAAGGGCGAGGCGAGCGTGAAGCGGGCGAGCGCGCGGCCCGTGTCGCTGCGCACCGAGACCGCGAGTCTTCCGCTCCGGGTGAAGGACCACGCGAAGGTGCGCCACGACCCATCCGCGGCCTTGAACTCCTCGTCGTCCCCGGGCACGGGGCGCAGTGTCCCACGACGCAGGGCCGGGCGCAGCATCGTGGGAGCGAACGGGTCGTCACGGCGAGCCACAGGGGACAGACCCTGCGAAGCGGTCACGCGGAGGGGCGCGGGAGCTGAACGATGAAGCGGCTGCCGCCGCCCTCGCGCGCCTCACAGCGGGCGGAGCCGCCGTGGCGCTCGGCGATCTGGCGCACGAGCGCGAGGCCGAGGCCGACCCCGCCCTCGCCCTCGCGGTGGCCGGCGGGGCGGTAGAAGGCCTCGAAGATCCGCTCGCGCTCGGCCTCCGCGACGCCCGGCCCGGCGTCCTCGACGACGAGGCGCCAGCCCTCCGCCTCGGGCTCCAGCTCGAGCTCGATCGGCGGGCGGCCGTGGCGTCCGGCGTTCTCGAGCAGGTTGCGGACCAGCCGGCGCAGGGCCGGCCCGTCGCCGCGGATCGCGGCTGGCCCCTCGGACAGGAGCCTCGCGCCGGCGCGGGCGGCCTCCTCGGCGGCGAGCGCCGCGAGGTCGACGTGATCCTGCGCGGGCGGCCGGGCCTCGAGGCGGCTGGCGAGCAGGAGGTCGCCGACGAGGGCGTCGAGCTCCTCGACGTCGCGGCAGGCGCCGAGCAGGAGGTCCCGGCGCTCGGGGCTCTCGTCGGCGACGAGCTCGAGCGCCATGCGGACGCGGGCGAGCGGCGAGCGGAGCTCGTGGGAGGCGCTGGCGAGCATGCGGCGCTGGCCGTCGACGAGCGCCTCGATGCGGTCGGCGGCGGTGTTGAAGCGGCGGGCGAGGTCGGCGATCTCGTCGCGTCCGGACACGGCGACGCGCGAGCGCAGGTCGCCGGCGCCGAGGCCCTCGACGCCGCGCTGGAGGTGCTCGAGGCGGCGGGTGATCCGGCGCGCGAGCGGGTAGCAGAACGCGGCGATCGCCAGCGCGAGCACGCCGAGGACGAAGGCGAAGTGGGAGAAGGGCGCGAAGACCCGGTCCGGCATGACGAAGCCGAGCTGGCGGCCGTCAGGGACGCGCAGGACGATCGCGGGGCCGTGCCAGATCGCGTCGGCGGCGGCCGGATCGGGCGGCGGCAGCTCGAGCCCGGGCGTGGCGAGGGCCGCGCCGGACCTGTCCCACAGGACAAGTCCGACCTGCAGCCGCTCGCCGAGCGCCCGCAGCTCGGCCGCCTGGCGCTCGCGCGGGGCGCCCGGCGGGACGCGCTCGGCGAGCAGCGCGGCGACGCCGGCGAGGTGGCGGCTCGCCGGCGGCTCGCGCGGCGAGAAGTGCAGGCGCACGACGATGAGGAGGGTCAGCACGGCGGCGGCGCTGATCGCCAGGAACGCGAGGTAGATCTGAAGGTAGAGGTGGCGCATCACGACCTCCGCTCGCCCGCGGCCGAGAAGACGTAGCCGGCGCCGCGGACGGTGACGATCCGCGCCGGGCGCTGCGGGTCCTCCTCGATGGCGAGGCGGATCCGCGAGATGTGGACGTCGATGCTGCGGTCGAGCGGGTCGAGGTCCTCGCCGCGGACGCGCTCCATCAGCTGCGCGCGCGAGAGCACCCGCCCGGCGCTCTCGGCGAGCGCCCACAGGATCTCGAACTGGTGCCCGGTCAGCGGCCGCGGCGCGCCGCCGACGCGGACGCTGCGCTCGTCGCGGTCGATCTCGAGGTCGCCGAAGCGCAGGACCTGGCGCGCCTGCGCCGGCGCCCGTCGGCGCAGCACCGCGGCGAGGCGCGCGACCAGCTCGCGCGGGTTGAAGGGCTTGGGCAGGTAGTCGTCGGCGCCGAGCTCGAGGCCGACGATCCGGTCGGTGTCCTCCCCGCGAGCGGTCAACATGATCACCGGTACGTCCGAGCCGGCGCGGAGCTGCTTCAGCCCCGCGAGGCCGTCGCCGTCGGGCAGCATGATGTCGAGGATCACCGCGTCGGGCTTGCCGAGCCGCGCCTGCGCCAGCCCGCTGGCGAGGTCGGGCCGGTGGAGCACGGCGTAGCCGCGGGCCTCGAGGTAGCTGCGCAGCATGGCCGCGAGCCGCTCGTCGTCGTCGATGATCAGGACCCGCGGGGTCATGGGCCGAGTATAGCTGCGCGCGTGGTCACTTCTGCGCGTCGGGGGGGGGCGGGCCGTGGTGATGGAAGCGGGCCGCGGCGTCGGCGATCTGGCGCCGCTGCGCGGGGGTCAGCGCCTCGGCGGCGTCAGCCAGCGCGGACACGGCGACCTTGCTGCCGCGGTCGACGAGGTCGACGGCGTCCTTGCGCGCGGCCTCGAGGGCGGCGCGGTCGATCGTCTCGGCGGTCAGGAGGTCGCGCAGCTCGCTGTGGATGTCCTTGGCCTCGCCGCGGAGGTTCCACAGCTTCGGCGCGGTCGCGTCGAGGACCTGGTCGACCTTGGCGCGCTGCTCGGCGCTGGCGTCGACCTTGTCGAGGACGCGGCTGGCGATCTGTCCGGCGTGGGCGCGCGCCTCCTCCGGGGTGCTCGGGTGCTTCCAGCCGTGGTGCGGCGCGGCGGCGTAGGCGACCCCGCCGATCCCGAGGAGGAGGGCGAGGGAGAGCAGGGCGCGGCGGCCCCAGCGGCGGCGCTTGTTTCCGGGGTTGCAGGTGTGCTTGGTGGTCTCGGAGCGGGTCATGTCGATGAGCTTGCGGGCGCCGCTTGTCTCGCTGATGTCGCGCGTGTGAAGTTGTGTAAAGTCGGCGACGCGCGGCGACGCGGCCCCGCCCGCGCGCGCGGCGCCGAGCTCGACCTCGGCCGGGGTCCGCGGAGCTCCCAGGCAGGGGCGCTCACGGGAGCTGGCGGAGCAGGCTCAGCGCGGTCCAGGACGAGGGCGTGTCGGAGCACTCGATCGGACCGACGTAGTGGGTAAGGTTCGTCGCCCACGCCCCGTACGCGCCGCTCGCGGCGAAGTTGCCCGACAGGCGCGCGTGCGTGGTCTCGGGGCGGCCCAAGACCACCGGGTGGCGCGCACAGCATGCGCGCAATGAAGTGCGAGCGGCCGGGGGGCCGGCGATAGGCTGGTCGCCATGTTCATTCGTCCCTCCCTCGTCGTCTGGATCGCGCCCCTCGTCGTCGCCCTGGCCCCGGCCGAGGCCCTCGCGGTCAAGGCGCTGCTGTCCCGCTGGAATCAGAGCCAGATCCACGTTTGGGACAGCGACAACCCCGGGGCGACGATGCTGCTGCACACCAACCAGTGCAACGACGCCGACTACAACCTCGGGGAGGGCAGCACGCACGGGTGGTTCGCCAACCACAACAGCGACTACTTCGCGCGCTTCATCGTCGGATCCAACATGGGGTTCGAGTCGCAGTACATCCTCGGCCAGGGCGGGAGGACGCACTACGACTACCCGAAGCACATCACCGTGCACAACAACGAGGTGGTGGTGATGAGCCGCAACGACGGCACGCTGTGGCGCTACAGCAACGCCGGCGTGCAGATCGGCAGCGTGAAGACGGCCCAGAACACCGGGCAGGGGATGGCGAGCGACGGGACCGACCTCTACGTCAGCCTGTGGACCGGGGCGGCGTCGACCTTCGTGCGCTACGACCCCGCCTTCGTCGTCAAGCAGACCTACAATAACCCGACCGGGCTCGGCAACTTCAACAACGTCGTCGACCTCATCCACGACCCGGCGACGGGCCGCTTCTTCGGGATCGCCACCACCGGCGAGGGCGGCACGGGCACGAACTCGACGACCGTCGTCGAGTTCGACATGGGCGGCGCGGTGGTCAAGAGCTACACCCTCCCCTTCGCGGTCGACGGGATCGGGGCCTACAAGGTCTCGGCGTGCGGCAACGCCAAGGTCGAGCCCGGCGAGGAGTGCGACGACGGCAACATGTCCAACACCGACGCGTGCACGTCGGCGTGCAAGAACGCCAAGTGCGGGGACGGGTTCGTGCAGGCGAACGTCGAGGCGTGCGACGACGGGAACGCGGTGAACGAGGACGCGTGCACGGCGATGTGCAAGGTCGCCAAGTGCGGGGACGGGTTCGTGCAGATGGGCGTCGAGGCGTGCGACGACGGGAACGCGGTGAACGAGGACGCGTGCACGGCGATGTGCAAGGCCGCGGCGTGCGGGGACGGGTTCGTGCAGGCGGGCGTCGAGGAGTGCGACGACGGCAACGCGGTCGACGACGACGCGTGCAGCAACGCGTGCGTCGCGGCGGTGTGCGGCGACGGGATCGTGCAGATGGGCGAGGGGTGCGACGACGGCAACGCGGTCGACGACGACGCGTGCAGCAACGCGTGC
>CAZMML010000347.1:0-4461 GCA_964567335.1 uncultured Nannocystis sp.
CAGCGTCGGCTACTTCACCTTCGAGACCTCGCCCTGCTACCTCGAGAGCTGCTCGGGCCACGGCACCTGCGAGAGCCCCGGCGGGAAGCCCGCGTGCCTCTGCGACGACGGCTACAAGCCCGGCGAGGGCCTCACCTGTGACTGCATCCCGCAGTGCGACGGCCGTCAGTGCGCCGGCGACAGCTGCGGCGGCGAGTGCGGCTACTGCGGCCCCGACGCCGAGTGCGACTACAACACCGGGCAGTGCAACGCCCTCCCTCCGCCGGACACCACGACCACCGACCCCTCGACCACCTCGACCTCGACCGACGCGAGCTCGAGCTCGACGAGCGGCGGTTCGACGAGCAGCGGCTCGACGAGCAGCGGTTCGAGCACGAGCGCCGGCTCGACCGGTTCGACCACGATCTGAGCCCGGTGAGCTACCCCGTCGTCGGCAGGCCGCAGCGCGCGGCCGCCGCCGCGTCGCTCCCGTCCAGTCCCCACGTGCCCCGGCACGGACGCGGCCACATGTCCGATGGTACATGTACATCGCCCGCGGCCCGCAGGCCCGTCGCGTCGCCGCCCGCCGCGCACGCATTCGCCCGCCGATTGTCCTTGCGATCGCTTCGAAGCTGACCCTACGATGGGATTGCGTGGGCGTGGCTCCCGCTCGCCCGTCTCCTCACCTTTGCGCAACTTTAGGAGTGTCGCACGATGACGCGTCCCCACCCGACACGAACCAGAGGCCTGGTCACTCGTACCGCGCTCGCCGCGGTGACCAGCGCCGGATTCGGCTTCGGACTCACCGGCTGCACGGATGACGGAAACGGCGAATGTACGCCGACGGATGTCTTCTTCCGTGAGCAGGTCCAGGCTCCCACCCTCACCGCCAAGTGCAACACTTGCCACAACAACGCAGGCGCGGCCAAGCACACCAAGTTCGTGCTGACCCCGCCGCAGGTCCCCGGCTACCTGGAAGCGAACATGAAGCTGATCCAGGACCTCAGCCGCTACCAGGTCGACGGTACGCCGCTGATCCTCGCCAAGCCCTCGATGCGCGGCGCCAACGGCCCGGTCGACCACGGCGGCGGCCTTCAGCTCGACCCGGGGAGCCAGGAGTACAAGGACCTCGCGGAGCTGCTGAAGCGCTTCGACAACCCCGTCCCCTGCGAGGGGCAGATCAACGTCGGCGACTTCTTCAACGACCTCGAGCTCCTCGACGAGGTCGACACCCTGCGCAAGGCCACCCTCGCCCTCGCCGGTCGCCTGCCGACCTCCGAGGAGTATGAGGCGGTCCGCGGCTTCGGCATCGAGTCGCTCGACCCGGTCCTCGACAAGGTGATGACGGAGCAGGCCTTCTTCGACCGCATCGTCACGATCTACGACGACGAGTTCCTCACCGACCGCTACTACAACCAGTACAACGGCGCGATCGACCTCCTCAACAGCGACAAGTACCCCGGCGCCTACTGGTTCGAGAACATCGAGGACGACCAGGTCCGCGATCAGTACCGCTACTGGACCAACGCCGGCGTCGCCCGCGAGGCCGTCAACCTGGTCGCCTACGTCGTCCAGAACGACCTCCCCTACACCGAGGTCGTCACCGCCCCCTACATGGTCTTCACGCCCTACTCGGCCAAGGCCTACGGCGTCGACGGCAAGGTCAAGTTCAAGGACCCGAGCAGCTACACCGAGCTCGCCAAGGGCACCCTCCCCGGCGTCCCGCACGCCGGCGTCCTGACCTCGACGATGTGGCTCAACCGCCACCCCACCACGCCGACCAACCGCAACCGCCACCGCGCGCGGATGGCCTTCCTCTACTTCCTCGGCACCGACGTCTTGAAGCTCGGCGAGCGCCCGATCGACCCGACCGCGATCAAGACCGTCAACCCGACGATGAACAACGCCAACTGCTCGGTCTGCCACGCGGTCATCGACCCGCTCGCCGGCCTCTTCCAGAACTTCAACGACAGGGGTGACTACCAGCCGCTCGCCGAGACCGAGCAGATGACCTGGTACACCGACATGCGCCTGCCCGGCTACGGCGACCAGAACCTCCCCGAGGGCGAGGAGGCGAAGAGCGAGCAGTGGCTCGGCAAGCAGATCGCCGCTGACGACCGCTTCGCGATCTCCGCCGTCCACATCGTGTGGAAGGGCCTCCTCGGCCGCGCCCCGCTCACCGAGCCCAACGACCCCAACCTCCCCGGCTACGAGGAGGACCACAAGGCCTACGAGGTCGAGGACCGCCTGATCAAGGGCATCGCCCAGAAGCTGCGGGACAACAACTACAACCTCAAGATGGTCTTCAAGGAGATCGTCAAGACGACCTACTTCCGCGCCGCCAACGCGGTCGGCGAGGTCGACGAGTCCCGCGCCCGCGAGCTCAAGGACATCGGCACCGCCCACTACCTGGCGCCCGAGGCGCTGCACCGCAAGATCGCCTCGGTGACCGGCTACCCCTGGCAGTACAACCCGAACGACACGCCGCTGCTCCTCAACCTGAACGAGTACCGGATCTTCTACGGCGGCATCGACTCCGACACGATCGTCACCCGGATCTCCGACCCGAACGGCATCATGTCGAACATCGCCCTCCGGATGTCGAACGAGATGGCCTGCTGGGCCACCGCGCGCGACTTCTCGCGCGACCCCTCGGACCGGCTGCTCTTCCCCTACGTCGAGACCAGCTTCGTCCCGCAGGACGACAACGGCTTCGCCGTCCCCGCCGTCAACGACGCCATCCGGGCCAACATCCAGCACCTCTACGACCACGTGCTCGGCGAGCACTACGACATCGGCGACCCCGAGGTCAGCGAGGCCTACAACCTCTTCTTCCAGATCTGGCAGGACGGCAAGAAGGGCCTGGCCGACGGCACCTACACCGCCGACCCGCCCTGCCGCGCCGAGAACGACTGGTACACCGGCAACCCGCTCCCCGAGGAGCAGCGGATCACCCAGGACAACGACTACACCGTCCGCGCGTGGATGGGCGTCCTCGCCTACATGCTCTCGGACTACCGCTTCTTGCACGAATAGAAAGGAGAGCACCATGGACCGTCGTAACTTCCTCAAGCTCACGTCCCTCGCGGGCCTCGCGGTCGTCTCTCCGACTGTCTTCGCCGGCCGTCGTCAGGGCGCCACGCTCACCACCCCCGACAACATGCCCAGCCTCGCCTACAGCGGCCCGCTGTGGGTCTTCCTCAACGCAGGCGGCGGTTGGGACCCGACCTCGCTCTGCGACCCCAAGGGCGGCAAGGGCCCCGACGACCCGGACGCGATGAACCACGCGTTCACCTACGACCAGATCGAGGCCGAGGGCAACATCTCCTACCCCGACATCGGGACCATGGACAGCCCCACGGCCTACCGCGACTTCTTCACGAAGCACGCCAAGAACCTCCGCGTGATCAACGGCCTCGACATGCAGTCCAACGGCCACGACAGCGGCTCTCGGCACTGCTTCTCCGGTCGCCTCGCGGAGGGCTACCCGAGCCTCGCGGCGCTCATCGCCGCGATCCACGGCCCCGACCTGCCGATGAGCTACCTCAGCTTCGGCGGCTTCGACGACACGCAGGGGCAGGTCGCCCGCACCCGCAGCGGCAACACGGCGGCGCTCGCCCGGATCGCCTACCCCGACCGCCGCGACCCGGACGACGAGGCCACGACCTTCCACTCGAAGACCGCCGGCGGCTTGATCCTCAAGGCCCAGGAGGGCCGCCGCGACCGCCTCCTCGCCACCGAGCAGCTCCCGCGCGTCCGCGACGCGATCAGCATGCTCTACGCCTCGCGGACCGGCTCCAACGAGCTCAAGAAGCTGCAGCAGTACCTCCCTGAGCTCGACAACGGGCCCAACCCGCTGATCCGCCAGATCCAGGTCGCGGTCGCCGCCTTCAAGGCGGGGATCACCCTCTCCGTCAACCTCGACCACGGCGGCTTCGACACCCACGGCGACCACGACAACCAGCACATCCCGCGGCTCGTCAACATCATCCAGGGCATCGACTTCCTCACCCTGGAGATGGACCGCCAGGGCCTCGGCAACAACTTCGTCCTCTACTGCGGCTCCGACTTCGGCCGCACGCCGGGCTACAACGACACCGACGGGAAGGACCACTGGGCGATCACCAGCCTCATGCTCATGGGCAAGGGCATCGGCGGCAACAAGGTCATCGGCAAGAGCTCCGACCGCCACGACGCGCTCAAGTGGGACCCGAAGACGCTCAAGGAGAGCGAGAACGGCATCCACATCGAGCCGCGCCACATCCACGCGAACCTCCGCAAGCTCGCCGGCATCGCCGACCACGAGCTCATGCGCAACTACCCCCTGACCATCCCCGACGAAGAGGCGATGGACCTCCTCGCCTAGCCCTCCGGCCCGGGCGGGGGCCGCGGGGTGCGCCGGGGGGGGGGCCCCCCCCGCCCCCCGGTTGGGACCACGGGGGCCGGGGGTCCGGGGAGGCGGGCAGGAAGGGCGCCCCAGGC
>CAZMML010000347.1:4471-4930 GCA_964567335.1 uncultured Nannocystis sp.
CCCACCCCCCCCCCCCATGGGGTCTGGCCCCCCCGCCCCGCCCCCCCCGCCCGGGGGGCCGCGGGGGGCGCCGGGGGGGCGGGGCCCCCCTCGCGCCGCCGTTTCTGACCTCGGGCGCCTGTGGTACCGTGACGAGGTACTGAAAGGACGCCCATGACCCGCGCGCGCCTCGCCCGCCTCAGCCTCCTCACCTCGTGCGCCCTCGCCTGCGCGGGCGGCGGCGGCACCGACGACGGCACCGGCACCGGCTCCACCTCGGCGAGCGGCAGCACGGGCGCCGCGACCGACCAGCCGACGTCCACCACGGGCGCGCCCAACGGGTTCGGCCCCGAGCAGGAATTCGCGCTCCGCCTCAACGACGCGCCGGTCCCCCCGCTCGGGCTCAGCATGAACAAGAGCGAGACCGCCGAGCTCTTCGGCGACACCGCGAAGGACATCCTCCTGGTCGAGGTCGAGTCC
>CAZMML010000348.1:0-4923 GCA_964567335.1 uncultured Nannocystis sp.
CCTCGCCAACATGAGCCACGAGCTCCGCACCCCGCTCAACGCGATCATCGGCTACAGCGAGCTCCTCACCGAGCTCGCCGTCGAGGCCGACGCCGACGACCTGCTCGCGGACCTGGGGCGGATCCGCGGCGCCGGCCGCCACCTCCTGGCCGTGATCAGCGACATCCTCGACATCTCCAAGATCGAGGCCGGCATGCTCGCGCTCGCCGACGAGGTCTTCGACGGCCGCGAGCTCGTGGACGAGGTCGTCGCGGCGCTGGCCCACGCGATCGAGCAGGGCGGCAACACCTTGGTCGTCGAGGCAGAACCGACGCTCGCGCGCCTCCGCGGCGACCCGACGCGGCTCCGGCAGGTGCTCTTCAACCTGCTCAGCAACGCCGCCAAGTTCACCGAGCGCGGCACGATCACCCTCCGCGCCGGCTGCGACCCCGAGCGGCTGTGGTTCACGGTCATCGACACGGGGATCGGGATCCCCCTCGCGGACCAGGCGCGGATCTTCGAAGCCTTCGTGCAGGTCGACGGCTCGCCGACCCGCCGACAGGGAGGGACGGGGCTCGGGCTCACGATCACCCGCCGGCTCTGCCACCTCATGGGCGGCGAGATCCGCGTCGAGAGCGAGCCCGGCCGCGGCTCCAGCTTCACCGTCGAGGTGCCGAACCTGAGGCCCTGAACCCGCGGGCGCAGCGGCGCGATTACCCGCGCTTGCGCCGCCGGAAACCGCTGAAGAGCCCCTTCTTCTCCTCGGTGACGGTCTCCCCGAGCGCCTCGGCGAGGTCGCGGAGGATCTCCTCCTGCTCGCCGCTGAGCTTCGTCGGCACCGTGACCTTCACGTGCACCAGGTGGTCGCCGTGGCCGCGGCCGCCGAGCACCGGGATGCCCTTCCCCTTGCGCGTGATCACCTGCCCGGGCTGCGTGCCCGGCTCGATGTCGAGGTCGACCTCGCCCGCGAGCGAGGCCGCCTTGACGGTGCAACCGAGCGCGGCCTGGACCATCGACACCGTCACCTCGGAGTGGACGTCGAACTCGTTGCGCTGGAAGCGGGGGTCGGCCTCGACCGAGACGACGACGTAGAGGTCGCCCGGCGGGCCGCCCCGGAGCCCGCCCATCCCGCGCCCAGGGATCCGCAGGGTCTGGCCCTCATCGACGCCGGGCGGGATGTTGACCGTGAGCTCGGACTCGCGCTGCACCGCGCCGGTCCCCGAGCACGTGCGGCAGGGCGAGCTGATCGTCTTGCCCTGCCCCTGGCAGCGGGGGCACGTGGTTTGGATCGTGAAGAAGCCCTGGCGGTGGACCACCTGGCCGTGGCCGTTGCACTGGCTGCAGACCTGCGGCTTGCTCCCGGCCGCCGCCCCGGAGCCCGAGCAGTCCTCGCAGGACTCCCGCCGCGGGATCTTGAGCTCGCGCGAGGTGCCCGTGACGACGTCGGCGAAGGCGACCTCCACCCGCGCCTTCAGGTCCGCGCCGCGCTGCGGGCCGTCGCGCCGGCCGCCCGCGAAGCCGAGGTTGCCGAAGAGATCGCCGAAGAGGTCGCCGAAGCGGCTGAAGATCTCCTGCGTCCCGTCGAACCCGGAGAAGCCGGCGCGGCTCGGCCCCTCGTGGCCGAACTGGTCGTAGAGCCGGCGCTTCTCCTCGTCGCTGAGCACCTCGAAGGCCTCGGAGGCCTCCTTGAAGCGCTCCTCCGCCTCCGGGTTGCCGGGGTTGCGGTCGGGGTGATACTGCATCGCCGCCTTGCGGTAGGCGCGCTTGATCTCTTGCGCCCCGGCCTGGCGCTCAACCCCTAGAACCTCATAGTAATCGCGTTTTGCGGGCACCGCGCGCCGGAACCTAAGCACCCGGATGGGGTCTGTCAACGGCGAGTGAGGCGATCCCCCGGTCCGCGAAAAAGGCGCACGACGAGGGCTTCCTGTGGTAGCGTGGAGCGCCCAGGACAACGCACATGGCCCACTCCGCTCTGACCCGCGCCCTGCTCGCGACCACCTGCACCGTCCCGCTGCTGCTGGCGGGCTGCAAGGAAGAGCCGATCCCGCTCTTCGACGAGGAGGGCGCCTGGGTGCTGCTCTACTTCCGGCTGACCGACTCCGACGAGCTGACCGACTTCGGTTCGGCCTCGCGGAACGGCAAGTTCATGATCTACTACGACAGCGCCAGCAAGAAGGTCGCGGCGGCGACCTGCAACGACTCGATGGGCGACCAGAGCCTGACGAAGAGCCTCTGCGACCTGCCCAAGGAGGACGGCGGGTACTACTGCCGCTGCTTCGACTACGAGTACGACGAGACGCTGATGACCTGGACCGAGTACGTGCCGAAGGGCCAGCCGGAGCCGCCCATCCCGACGGACGAGGGGGTCGCGGCGCCCGGCCAGGGGGTGCGGATCTCGCTCGAGGTCTACCCGGACAAGAGCAACACCTACCGCTACGAGCCGCTGCCCTTCGGCGTCTTCGAGAGCGACGGCCTGACCTCCGAGTACGTCTTCCAGCAGCGCGGCGCGGCCGAGTTCGACAAGACCGGCTGCCGCGAGGTCTGTGGGATCGGCGCCGCTGAAGGAATGTGACGGCCGGGCCCCGTTCCGATACACTCCGCGGCGGAGGCGCGCGGCACGCTGGTGCGGCCCCCGGTCTTCAAAACCGGCGCGGGGCGCGAGGAGCGTCCTGGGCAGGTTCGATTCCTGTGCGCCTCCGTCCTCTCCGCTGACCCATGTTCGGACCCTCGCTCGGCCAGCTCGCGTTCGCCCTCCTCGCTGTCTTCGTCGCGGCTGGCCTGCTCGTCGCCGTCGCCGCCCGCGCGCCGCAGCTCCGCCGCCGCCCGCGCCTCGGCGCGCCGGTCGCGGGCGTCGGCCTCGCGGCGATCGCCGGCGGGGCCCTCGCCCACAAGCTCGGCGGACCTGGGGCGATCGCCTGGTGGTGGGTCCTCGCCCTCCTCGGCGCGGGGCTCCACTGGGCCGAAGGTCGCCTCGGCCGCCCTGACGACCCAGGACGCTCCGACCGCGTCGTCTCTGTCCTTCAATTCTGCAGCGGGCTCGCGGTCCTCGTCGCTGCGCTCTCCGCCGGCGCGCTGCTCCACGCGCAGCAAGCGGCCGAGGCGCTGCGCGAGGGCCTCGGCCTCGCGCCGCTCGGCGCAGGCGCCGTCCTCGCCGGCCTCGTCCTCGCCGGCCTCGCCCTCGCGGGGCGTGGCAAGGCCGAGGGCGCGCCCTCGCGCGTCCTCGCGCTCACCTCCATGGCCCTCCTCGCCGGCTTCGTCGCGCTCGCCCTGGCGGCCGCGCTCGGCGACCTCGGCGCGACCTCGACTGGCCTGTCCGCCATGGTCGCAGGGGCATGGTCGTCGGAGGCCCTCGCGGGCGGGCTCGCGGCCGCGGCCGCGCAGGCGTGCCTGTGGGCGGCGCTCGCGGCGGGCCCGGGGCTCGGCGGCGAGGGTGAGGGCGAGGAGCGCGCGCTGGTCGCCCCGGTCGGCGCGCTGGTCGCCACCCTGAGCGCGCTGCTCGTGGCGGCGGGCGAACCGGCGGTGGCAGAGCCCCGGCCAGTCGCGCTCGAGCGTCACCTCGGGATCGGCCTGCAGCCGAGCGAGTACGGGCAGACGATCGTCATCGATCCCGCCGCGGGCCTCGAGACCGACAAGAAGTACGAGGTGGTGATGCGCGCCGACCCGCGCGGACACCTCGCCGGAGAGCTGCTGACCGGCAACTCCGTGGCCGCGCGCGCCCTCGACACCCTCGCGGACACCGACGCCGTGATCCTCCGCGACACCGACCCCGCGCGCGCACGCGACCCCGGCTTCGACATCCGGGTCCCCTGCGCCCGCGAGGTGATCAAGACCCGGGCCGGGGAGATCCTCAAGCTGACGCCGCTCGACCCGGAGCTCGACCTCCTCCGGCTGATGCGCGCGCGCGACCTCGCAGGGCCCTTCTTGCCGATGCGCGACGTCCACATCGTCGGCAGCGTCCGCAGCGGCCTCGCGCCGCAGACGGGCGCGACGCGGACCCTGCTCTACGAAGAGCCGCGTCCGCCCGGCGCCCCCCGCAACCCTTCCCTCCGCGACCTCGTCTCGATCGGTTACTCGGGGCCCTACCTCGATCCGGGTGGCGCGAGCGTGGCGGCGCCGCTCGCGCTCGTCGGCGCCGAGGGCTTTGCTCCCGCGCCGGGCGCCCGGCTCGCGCTCCGCGTCGACGCACCCGCGCGCGGCCTCGAGATCGGCTTCATCAACCGCCTTGACGAGCTCGAGGTGCCGCCCTGGGACTTCCTCGCCGGCACCACAGTCGCGCTCCTCCGGCACAAGGACGATCCTGCGCTCGACCGACGAATCCCGGTGGTCGGCCGCCTCGCCTTCGGCCGCCTCCGCTTCTCCAGCCGCGACCCCGAGCTCTCGTTCGGCGATCTCTCTGCCTTCCCCGATCAC
This sequence comes from uncultured Nannocystis sp., assembly GCA_964567335.1. Lineage (GTDB taxonomy): Bacteria > Myxococcota_A > Polyangia > Nannocystales > Nannocystaceae > Nannocystis. The sequence continues at coordinate 4,390 of CAZMML010000348.1, forward strand.
ACGGGGCCCTACCTGCTCCCGCAAAGCTCGCGCTTCGCCGTCGAGGTCCGGACCGGCGCCCGCCTGCCGCCTGACTTCGCGGACCGCCGCGCCCTCGTGCCGCTGCACACGCAGCGCGAGGGCAACCCGGGCAGCGGCCTCTACGCGCCGCACCCGGCGGAGACGCTCCGCGCTGGCATGCTCGGCCCCTTCCGCGACCTCACGGGCGCGGCCCAGGTGCTCCCCGCGCTCGCTCGCCTCGGGCCGGCGGGGCCCGTCACGGGCGCCCTGCTCCTCACCGGGCTCGCGCTCGTCGGCGTATTCTTCTGGGTCCGCGCGGGGGCCCGCGCGGCCTGCAGGGTTTTCGGCGGCGGCGGCGCGGGCCTCGCCGCGCTGGTCCTCGGCGGCGTGCTCGTCGGCCCCCTCTGCGACCCTGCGTTGCTGCTCTGCGTGGCGCTGCCTGCGGTCGCCCTTGCGAGCTCGCTGGGCCTGCTCGCGCTGATCCTCCAGATCCCTCGGCTCACGCGCTAGCCCTGAACTCGCTACTGGTCGGGG
>CAZMML010000349.1:0-4922 GCA_964567335.1 uncultured Nannocystis sp.
TCGAGGAACCAGCAGGCGATGTCGTCGGTGGAGGAGCTGCGGACGACGCTCGAGACGGGGCTGATGATCGAGAAGCACGTGCGCGGCTCGACGGCCGGGTTCAACACGCCGACCTTCGTCGTCGACGCGCCCGGCGGCGGGGGCAAGCGCGACTGCCACTCCTTCGAGCACTACAGCCGCGAGACCGGGATCAGCGTCTACCGCAGCCCGAACGTCGACCCGCAGCGCTACTACCTGTACTTCGATCCGATCCACCTGCTCCCGGAGTCGGGGCAGCGGCGCTGGGCCGACCCGGCCCAGCACGACGTGATGGTCCGCGAGGCGATCGCGGCGGCCGAAGCTCGTCAGCGATAGCCCCGGGTCGGGGGGTGATGGATGCCGCGCTACTCTGCGTCGGCGGGCCGAAGCTCCGCGAAGAGCTTCAGCCGAAGACGATTGCGGATCTGCCGCGCTCGCGTGCCCAGGACATGGTTCGCGTGGCGACGGAAGAGTTGACGCATCGGGTCATCATCAGCAGACTCTGCGACCGTCTCTCGCGCGTGCAAGAGAACGTCCGCACGAGCCTCGTTGGGGGGTTGTGGAGGCATGCGTGTCCGATTGGGTCAGGTTAAGTAGTGTCGCAAACTCGCCGACAGATCTCTTTTTTCGTGCTGGATGCGGTTCTCGGGGGAATCGTATGTAGAAGCCTACATCCATAGAGCAAAATGCGGCTCGCGCGCATCGTGCATGTCCCTGATCCGGACAGTAGTACTCCCCCTCAGGCGGGGATAGGATGGAGTTGTGCAGGACGATCTTGAGCTGCTAGGACGGTGGCGAAATGGTGATCAACGAGCCGGCAGAGAGCTCTTCGAGCGTCACTTTGATGCTCTGTATCGCTTCTTCAGCGGCAAGATATCGGGGGACGTCGAAGATCTGATCCAAGTGACCTTCCTCGCGTGCATCGAGCGACGCGCCTCCATTCAGAACTTCCGCGGGTACCTCTTCGGCACGGCCAGGAACGTCCTCTGCCGCCACTTCGCGGAACGGAAGCGCGGCCAGCAGTTCGACCCAGTGGAGTCTTCGCTCGAGGATTTCGATCCGAGCCCGAGCGCGGTCCTCGCCGGACTCGACGAGGGGAAGCTGCTCGCCACGGTGCTCCGACGGCTCCCGCTCGACATGCAGCTCCTCCTTGAGCTGCACTACTGGGAGGGCCTCACGCACCCTGAATTGGCGGAGGCGATGTCATTCTCCGAGGGCTGCGTGAAGGGGAAGATCTCCGCCGCGAAGCAGCGTCTCCGCACCACGATCTCCGCGCTGGCGAAGGAGCAAGGGTTGAGGCCGCTGTCCGTCATCGACCTCGAGCAGTGGCGGACGTCCCTGCCCCGCCCCGCGGGCTCGCGCCACTGAGTCAGTAGCCGAGGGCTCGCCCGACCTGGTACACGAGCACCGCCATGACGTAGGCGAGCGTGGTCATCGACGCGAACATCAAGAGCGGCCAGCGCCACGAGCGGGTCTCGCGACGGACCACCGCGATCGTCGACATGCACTGGCAGGCGTAGACGAAGAAGACCATCAGCGCGAGGCCGCCGAGCGGCGTGTGCCGCGGGGAGCCGTCCGGGCGCCGGGCGTCCCGGAGCGCCTGCCGCAGCGGCGCGGGGTCGTCGTCGGCGGCCTCGATGCCGTAGACGAGCCCCAGGGTGCTAACCATCACCTCGCGGGCGGCGAAGCTGCCGAGGATCGCCACCCCGACGCGGTAGTCCTGGCCCATCGGCGCGAGCGCGGGCTCCATGGCCTTGCCGATCCGGCCGCCGATCGAGTGCTGGATCGGCGAGTCGTCCCCCGGTGACATGTGCGCAGGAACCGGGGCACCTTCGGACGCCTCGGGCGGGCGCGGGAAGGTGAGCAGCGCCCACAGCACCACCGTCATGGCGAGGATCAGGGTGCCGGCGCTGCGGACGAACTCCGCGGTGCGGTCATAGACGTGGAGGAGCGTGTTGCGGACGCGCGGCAGCCGATAGGGCGGCAGCTCCAGGACGAAGGGCGGCGTGGGCCCGCGCAAGAGCGTCCGCTTGTACACCGCGCCAGCGACGAGCGCGGAGGCCGTCGAGAGCCCGTACATCGCCAGCAGGATCAGGCTGCCGAGCGTGAAGGGACCGACCCGCTCGTCGGCCGGGAAGAACGCGCTGATGACGAGCACGTAGACGGGCAGACGCGCGCTGCAGCTCATGAAGGGGATCATCAAGATCGCGGCGGTGCGGTCGCGCGGGTCGCTGATCGTCCGCGTGCCGAGGATCGCCGGGATCGCGCAGGCGTAGCCGCTGAGGAGCGGGACGAAGGCGCGGCCGTGGAGGCCGACGCGACACATGAGGCGGTCGATCAAGAAGGCGGCCCGGGCCATGTAGCCGGAGTCCTCGAGGAGCCCGAGGAGCAGGAAGAGGATCGCGATCTGCGGCACGAACACGAGGACGTTGCCGGCCCCCGCGAGCACCCCCTGGGTCAGCAGGTCGGTGAAGACGCCGGGCCCGAGGAGCGCCCCGATCCGCCCCGAGAGCCAGGAGACGAGCGCCTCGATCTGGCCCATCAGCGGCTCGGCCCACGTGAAGATCGAGGTGAAGATCGTCGCCATCACCGCGCCGAACACGACCAGGCCCCAGAATCGGTGGGTGAGCACGCGGTCGACCCGCGCCGAGCGGTCCATCGCCGGGGCCCGCTCGCGCGCCTCGGCGGCGACGCCGAGGCTGTCGAGGAGGGCGTCGACCTCGCGATAGCGGGCGACGATGATCGCCGACGCGGCCGCCATCAGCGCCTCCGGGTCCTGACGCGCGAGCAGGGCCCGCTCCTCGCTCGACGCGCCCGCGAGCTCGGCGCTGCCCGCCGCGCCCGCCGCGACCAGCCAGCGCGCCCGCGCCGGATCTCCGAGCGCGGCGAGCTCTGGCGGGAGCGGCGGCCCCGCGAGGAGGCGACCGCGCCGCTCCGCGCCCGCCGCGGGGTCCGGGGTGAAGACGCCGAGCGCCTCGACCAGGCGAGCGACCCCCTCGCCCGTGCGCGCCACCGTGGGGACGACGGGCACGCCGAGCGCGCCCGCGAGCGCGTCCGGGTCGACGGGCGCCCCGACCGCCGCGGCGACGTCCATCATGTTGAGGGCGACGACCAGCGGCAGGCCCTGCTCGACCACCTGCACGGCGAGGTAGAGGTTCCTGGCGAGGTTGGCCGCGTCGACGACGAGGACGACGAGGTCCGGGGCCGGCCCCTCCTCGCCGCGGAGGCAGCGGAGCGCGACCGCCTCGTCCTCCGCGATCGGGGTGAGGCTGTAGGTCCCGGGCAGGTCGACGATCGTGATCGGGCGGCTCGGCCGGTGGCGCTCGGCGACGGCGCCCTCGCGGGTCTCGACCGTGACGCCGGCGTAGTTGCCGACCTTGTGCCGCGCGCCGGTCAGCTCGTTGAAGAGGCTCGTCTTCCCGACGTTGGGGTTGCCCGCGAGGGCGACGCGGAGCGGCGTGGTCACGCGCGCACCGCCTCGATCCGGGCGGCTTCGGCCCGTCGCAGCGACACGTGGGCCCCGCGCACGCGGAGCTCGAGCGGGTCGCCGAAGGGGGCGCGCTTGACGAGCGCGACCACCGTGCCGGGGACGAAGCCCATCTCGAGCAGCCGCAGGGCGAGCGCGCCGCCGCCGACGACGGCCTGGACGCGGGCGCTCGCGCCGAGCTCGAGATCGGCCAGGGTGAAGGTCGCCACCGGCCGGGAGAGTGGCTGCAGAGCCGGCCGGCCGTCAAGCTGCCGCGGAGGGGCCCGCCGCGTCGAGGGTGTCCCAGAGGTCATCTCGGCGCCTCGCGCGAGCGCGCCGGCGCGTCACTGCTGGACGCAGTAGATCGGCGCGATCCACGAGCAAATCCCGCCGAAGCACCAGCTCGTCCACGAACTATCCATGGCGTTGGTGCGGCCCCACATCGAGCCGCCGTTGGTCGAGGTCCAGTTCGAACACGAGCTGTTCACGCCGTTCTGCGTCCCGTTGATGTTCGTGTTGCTCCACACCGGCTTGTTGCCCGCCGGGCAGCCGACGTTGCTCTGCGGCACCGCGCCGCCCGTCTCGGTCTGGTTGATCGGCGCCAGCAGGGTTCCGTCAGTCAGGTCGGTCCAGTTCGCCGCGACCTGCGTCCCCGAGGGGAGCACGTAGGGCACCGTCGCCTTGGTCATGCGGCTCGAGGGCGACCCCGTGTTGTCGCTCAGCCACGCGAGGTAGGTGCCCGACAGGCCCGCCGCCTGAGCGAGCATCTGGCACTTCGCGTCCGCGCCCGCGAGGCCGCCAAGGTTGCCGGTGTACATCTGGCTGGTGGCGAAGATCTTCTTGCTGTTCGCCTTGCAGGTGTTGCTGCAGTTGTCGTTGTCGACCATGTTCCCGTCGTCGCACTGCTCCACGCCCATCTGCACGACCCCGTCGCCGCACTTCGCGACCTTGCACATGTTCGTGCACATGTCCGTGGCGACCATGTTCCCGTCGTCGCACTCCTCCACGCCGGCCTGCGCGATGCCGTCGCCGCACTTCGCGCGCTTGCACGCCGCCGTGCACGCGTCGGTGTCGACCATGTTCCCGTCGTCGCACTCCTCCACGCCCATCTGCACGATCATGTCGCCGCACTTCGCGCTCTTGCACATGCTCGTGCACGCGTCGGTGTCGACCATGTTCCCGTCGTCGCACTCCTCCACGCCCGCCTGGACCTTCATGTCGCCGCACGCCGCCGCCTTGCAGGTGTTGAGGCACGCGTCGGTGTCGTCCTGGTTCCCGTCGTCGCACTCCTCGACCATGTCCTGGACGATCGAGTCGCCGCAGCTCGCCGGCGCGCACGCGTTTGTGCAGTCGTCAGTGTCGACCTGATTGCCGTCGTCGCACATCTCACCGGGCCCGACGATGCCGTCGCCGCAGGCCGGGTTGGTGCACGCGTTGG
>CAZMML010000350.1:0-4916 GCA_964567335.1 uncultured Nannocystis sp.
GTGGAGGCGGCGGCGGCCTACGCGGCGCTGCTGGCGAGCGAGCCGCGCCCCGAGCTCCTCATCGCGGCGGGCGAGGCCCGCGCGGGGCTCGGCCACGCCGCGCACGCGCTCACGCACTGGCGGGCGGCGCTCGCGGCGGAGGGCCTTGGCTCGCGCCAGCGAGCCGATCTCAACCGCAAGGTCGACAAGCTCCGCGGGCGGGTCGCGTCGATGCGCGTGCGGGTCGACGGGGAGGAGGCGGGCGAGGTCCGGCTCGAGCTCCGCCGCGGCGATCGACCGCCGCTCGGGCGGACGCTCCGCGGGGAGGCCGAGCTCGAGCTCGACCCCGGCGAGTGGCAGGCCCGCGTCGAGGCGCCGGGCTTCGTGCCGCTCGAGCAGAAGGTCAGCGTGGAGGGGCCCGGGGAGGTCGTGCTGGCGCTGGTCCGCGACCGCCGCGAGGTGACGGTCGAGCTGGGGCCGGCGGCGGCGCTCGCGGCGGGGATCGTGCTCGAGCTGCGCGCCGACCCCGAGGTGATCGAGGTCGAGGGGCGCCGCGTGCAGGAGGTCACCAGCGAGGCATCCGAGCTCAAGCTGGCGCTCGCGCCGGGCCGCTGGACGGTCCGGGCCAGCGCGCCCGGGCACCTCGCGCAGGAGCTCTCGTGGGAGATCGGGGGGGCGACGGCTCCGCCGGCGCTCGTGCTCGCGGCGGAGGCCGGGCCGCCGCCGGCGCCGCCGAGCAAGCGGCCCGCGGCCAAGGCTCCGCCGGACCTCCGGCTGGGGCTGGGGCTGGGGCTGGGGCTCACCGGCGGGCTGGCGTTCGGGACAGGCCTGGGGACGATCCTCCGCTACCGCAAGGTCGTGCCGCGCTTCGACCCCGCCCCGGACAACCGCGGCTACGTCGCGGCGCTCTCGGCCTCGGACGCCGGCGCGGGCTTCCTCGGCGGCGGGCTCGGGCTCGGCGCGGCGGCGCTCACCGCGGGCCTCGGGGCGCGTGACCATGTCCTGTGGGCCGAGCTCGGCGGCGGCGTCACGCTCGCCATCGCCGGGGCGGCGTGGTACGTAACGGAGTGGCAGCGGGTCCAGCGGATGCTCTACGACGGCGGCAAGTCTGACGCGCTCATCGAGCTCGGGCCGGTGCGCCGCGAGCTCGGGGCGGCCGCGCTGCTCGGCGCCGGGGTCGGCCTGGCGCTCGGCTCCGGCGTCGCGCTGCTGACCCGAAGGCTGGCCGGGCGCCGGGCCCGAGCGCCCCGCGCCGGCCTCGACGCCGCCGGCTTCTTCGCCCGCTTCTAACCATGGACCACCGCTCCCTCATCGTGCTCGCCCCGCTGCTCGCCAGCGTCGCCGCCGGGTGCCACGTCGCCGGGTGCCGGCCGGGCGACCTCGAGTGCGCGGTGCTCTCGCAGGGGAGCAGCAGCAGCGGGCCGGGTTCGTCCTCGTCGTCGAGCGGCGAGGTGACGACCTCGACGGGCGAGGAGAGCAGCGGCTCGTCGAGCTCGTCGAGCGGGACGACCGAGGTCGGGCCGCAGTGCGGCAACGGGGTCGTCGACGACGGCGAGCAGTGCGACGACGGCAACGTCGACAACACCGACGAGTGCAGCAACACCTGCTTCGCGGCCTTCTGCGGCGACGAGATCGTGCAGATCGAGTCCGAGGAGTGCGACGACGGCGACAGCGACAACACCGACTCCTGCGTCGAGGGCTGCAAGTTCGCGCGCTGCGGCGACGGCTTCCACCGCGTGGGCGTCGAGGCCTGCGACGAGGGCGAGGCCAACGACGACGAGGCCTACGGCGGCTGCACGACGGCCTGCACCCTCGGGCCGCGCTGCGGCGACGGCAAGGTCAACGGCCCCGAGGAGTGCGACGACAAGAACACCGACGACAATGACGGCTGCCTGACCGGCTGCATGGAGGCGCGGAGCTGCCTCGTCATCAAGCAGATCGTGCCGACCGCGACCTCCGGGGTCTACCGGATCTGGCCGGAGGCGCTCGGCGGCGAGGCCAGCGTGCTCGTCTGGTGCGACATGGACACCGACGGCGGCGGCTACACCTTCCTCAAGGTCGACGTGCAGGCCGGGGGTCAGAGCGACAAGGGGGCCGCGGCCGCCGAGGCGGTGTGTCAGACCTACGGGATGCGCCTGCTGGCCACGCGGACCCCCGGCCACGTGGCGGCGAGCTACCAGGTGGCGTCGAGCGTCAACGTGCAGCCGGTCGGCGGCGGCCAGGTGAAGTCGGGCGTCGACTACCTGGCGATGCTGGCGATCTACCCGAAGTTCATGGGCGCCCAGTGCGGCGGCAAGGGCCTGAACTCGGCCGACTGCCCGGACTGGCGCGCGACCGACGACCAGGCCTACTGGGTCACCGACGTCCCGGTCCCCGGCCAGCCCGACACGGACCACTGCCTCGGATGCTCGATGCTCTACAAGTGGAACCTCGACGGGACCCTCAAGAGCTACACGACGATCGGCTTCGGCGAGGGCGCGAGCAGCTACCGCTTCCTCTGCGACATCGGCGACAAGCACCCCTAGCGGGTGTCGGGGCGGCTGCGCGCGAGCTTCGGGCGGCGAGGCCGTGGCGCGCGCGTCAGGGGCTCGCGCGGGCTCGCCCGCGGCGCGCGCGGCCCTGCGCGCCGCGGGGGCTACCGGTGGCGCCCGGGGATGTGCGATAACCGCGGTCATGTTGATCCTCGCCCACCGCGGCGCCAGCGACGCTCGCCTCGAGAACACGCTGCCCGCGTTCTCCCACGCGATCGAGCGCGGCGCCGACGGCATCGAGCTCGACGCGCAGCTCTCGCGCGACGGCGAGGTGGTGGTCTTCCACGACGCCGACCTGCTGCGCCTGGCCGGCCGCTTCGAGAAGATCGAGCACCTGACCTGGGAGGAGCTCTCGCGGGTGCAGCTCCACCGGAACGGACGGATCCCCCGGCTGGCGGACGTGCTCGACGTGTGGCCGACCGACCGCTGGCTCAACGTCGAGCTCAAGGCGGGCGGCGCGGCGCTCAGCGCGAAGGTCGTGCGTCTGCTCGCCGGGCGGCCGCGGGTGATCTTGTCGAGCTTCGACCCGCGGATGCTGCTGGCGGCGCGAGCCGCCGGCAGCGCGTACGAGCACGCGCTCCTGCTGGCGGCGGGCAGCCCGCCCTTCCTCTTCGTCGGCGGCGCCCAGACCTTCGGCTGCGGGGCCGTGCACCTCGACCACCGGCTCTGCACCGCCAGGACGATCGAGCGCTACCTCGGCCAGGGGCTGACGGTCGGGGTGTGGACGGTCAACGGGCTGCTGCGCAAGCAAGAGGTGGCGGCCTGGGGCGCGACCCGGATCATCACCGACTCGCCCTGATCGTCTTGCGCGCGGCGCGGCGCGGGTCTAGGGTCGCCGTGGAGGAGTCCGCCCGCATGCACCTGCGCTTCCCATCGCTCGTCCTGATCAGCGCCTCGCTCGCGTGCGGGGACGCGGGCCCCGGACCCGGCGGCGCCAGCGAGACGGAGGCCGGAGGGTCGACCGAGGACGGCAGCTCCGGCGCGCCGACCACGGGCGACGCCGCGAGCGGCGGCAGCGGCGGCGGCAGCAGCAGCGGCGAGGGCAGCGGCGGCGGCAGCTCGACGGGGGCGGTGGAGCCGCCGGGGCCCTGGGACCTCGGCGAGCCGATCCCGCCGAACGAGGACCTCCCAGGCGACCCGGTGGCGGGCTACGAGGCGCTCCTCAACAAGGGCTACGTGAGCTGCGGGATCCCGACCTTGATCTGGCCGCTCGCCGAGCCCCTGCTCGGTCAGTTCACCAGCGGCGAGCCGCTCCCCGGCCGCACCGGCAAGAACGCCGAGGTGCCCTACAACTGGACGGTCCACACGCCGGCGAGCGGGGTCGAGATCGTGTCGCTCAACTGCCTCGAGTGCCACGCGGGCAAGTTCAACGGCGAGCTGGTGCTCGGGCTCGGGGTCGCCGACATGGACTTCACCTCGGTGCCGATGGGCGACCTGGTGGACAACCTCCCGCTCTTCCCCTGGCCCGGCGGGGTGCTCGGCGAGATCAACAAGTTCGCCAGCCGCTACCAGGCGGTCGGCTCGGCGATCTCGATGCTCACCGTCGGCACGAACCCGGCCGACATGCTCGCGGTCCAGCTCGCGGCGCACCGCGACGTCGACACCCTCGCGTGGAGCCAGGAGAAGCTGATCGAGGTCCCTGACATCATGGCGCCGATCGACACGCCGCCGTGGTGGCGGGCGCACAAGAAGCACGGCCTCTTCTACAACGGGATGGCCCGCCGCGACCACCGCGGGACGATGATGTTCGCCTCGTCGCTGTGCACCGACAGCGTCGAGGAGGCCGAGGTCATCATGGACTACTTCGACGACATCGCGGCCTACGTGAAGTCGCTGCGGGCGCCGAAGTACCCCTTCCCGATCGACGCCGCGCTGGCCGCGGAGGGCGAGCCGCTCTTCCTGGCCAACTGCGCCGGCTGCCACGGGACCTACGCGGCCGACGAGGCGCTCGAGACCTACCCGAACCTGATCTTCCCGATCGAGGTGATCGGCACCGACCCGGCGATCCTCGAGGCGGGCGAGGAGATCGGCTACATGGTCGACTGGTTCAACCAGTCCTACTACGGCTCGATCAGCACGCTGGTCCTCGACGACCCGCTGACGGGCTACGTGGCGCCGCCGCTGGACGGGATCTGGGCGACCGCGCCCTTCCTGCACAACGGCTCGGTGCCGACGATCGAGCAGGTGCTCGACAGCGGGGCGCGCCCGGCGTCGTGGCGGCGGGTCGACTTCGACAGCGCGAACTTCGACCAGGACGCGCTCGGATGGCCGCACGAGGCGCTCCCCTACGGCCAGGACACGGCGCCGGCCGACGAGCGCAAGTTCATCTACGACACCTCCAAGCTCGGGCACGCCAACACGGGCCACACCTTCGGCGACCACTTCTCGCCGGACGAGCGCCGCGCG
>CAZMML010000351.1:0-4913 GCA_964567335.1 uncultured Nannocystis sp.
TACCAGCCCGAGGCGTACCTGCCGGCGACGGACACCTTCATCGAGAAGGACTCGATGATCAACGAGCAGATCGACCGGCTCCGCCACGCGGCGACCTACTCGCTGCTCAGCCGACGCGACGTGATCATCATCGCCAGCGTGTCGTGCATCTACGGCATCGGCGCGGCCGAGGCGTACTACGGGATGGTCGCGCCGATCTCGGTGGGCGAGGAGCTCGACCGCGACCAGCTGCTCCGCCGGCTGGTCGAGATGCAGTACCAGCGCAACGACATCGACTTCCACCGCGGGACCTTCCGGGTCCGCGGCGACGTGGTCGAGATCTTCCCCGCGTACGAGGACGAGAAGGCGGTCCGGGTCGAGTTCTTCGGCGATGAGGTCGAAGCGATCCGCGAGATCGACGCTCTCCGCGGCGCGGTGCGCGGGACGATGCAGCGGGTGACGATCTTCCCGGCGAGCCACTACGTCACGCCGGCCTCGCAGCTCCGCAAGGCGATCACCGCGATCAAGCAGGAGCTCCACGAGCGCCTCGTCGAGCTCAGCGAGAAGATCCGCCTGGTCGAGGCGCAGCGGCTCGAGCAACGGACCCGCTTCGACCTCGAGATGCTCGAGGAGATGGGCTTCTGCTCGGGGATCGAGAACTACTCGCGCCACCTGACGATGCGCAAGCCCGGCGATCCGCCGCCGACGCTGATCGACTACTTCCCCGAGGACTTCCTCGTGGTCGTCGACGAGTCGCACCAGACGGTGCCGCAGGTGGGCGCGATGTACAACGGCGACCGCAGCCGCAAACTGACGCTCGTCGAGCACGGCTTCCGCCTCCCCTCCGCGCTCGACAACCGCCCGCTCAAGTTCGAGGAGTGGGAGCAGCGGCTGCGGCAGGTCATCTTCCTCAGCGCGACCCCGGCGGAGTACGAGCTGCGCAAGACCGGGGGCGTGGTCGTCGAGCAGATCATCCGGCCGACGGGGCTGCTCGACCCGGAGATCGTGGTGCGGCCGATCGCCGGCCAGGTCGACGACCTGCTGGCGGAGATCCGCGACCGCGTCGCGAAGCGCGAGCGCGTGCTCGTGACGACGTTGACGAAGCGCATGGCCGAGGACCTCACCGAGTACTACAGCGACCTCGGCATCCGGGTGCGTTACCTTCACGCTGACGTCGAGACCCTCGAGCGCGTCGAGATCCTCCGCGGGCTCCGGCGCGGCGAGTTCGACGTCCTGGTCGGCATCAACCTCCTGCGCGAGGGCCTCGACCTGCCCGAGGTCAGCCTGGTGGCGATCCTCGACGCCGACAAGGAGGGCTTCCTGCGCGAGTACAAGAGCCTGATCCAGACCTGCGGCCGCGCCGCCCGCAACTTGCACGGCACCGTGATCATGTACGCGGACAGGATCACCGACAGCATGCGCGCGTGCCTCGAAGAGACCAGACGCCGGCGGATCGCGCAGGCGACCTACAACCAGGAGCACGGCATCACGCCGCGGAGCACGCACGCGCCGCTCAACCCGCTCGAGGCCAAGCCCGACGAGCCGCTGGCCCCGAAGGGGAAGGCCAAGGCGCCGGCCGTCGACCAGGTGCCGGTCGGCCTCGGGCCGCTGGCGGACTCCGAGCTGCTGCCGGAGGAGCTCGACGCGCGGATCGCCGAGCTGCGCGCGCAGATGTCCGAGCTCGCCAAGGCGCTCCGCTACGAGGAGGCGGCCAAGGTGCGCGACCGGGTCCGCGTGCTCGAGGCGCGGCGCCTCGAGTTCATCGCAGCCTGACTTTTCGGTCATGTCGGAAGAACATCCCGATTCTCCGGCCCGCGAGCTGCACGAGCGCCGCTACATGACCGCGCTGGCGCAGCGGATCCGGGCCGTCCGCGAGGAGCGAGGGCTGACGCAGCAGGCGGTCGCGCGCGCCGCCGGGATCGCTACAGACATGATCTCCCGGCTAGAGAACGGGCATTACACGAGCCCCGGCCTGCGCACCCTCCTGCGGATCGCGGAGGGAATGGGCGTCTCCCTCGGTCAGCTCCTGCCTGAGTCCACGGGCACACCGGGCGAGCCCGAGTCCGCGCAGCACGTGCAGCTCATGAGCCTGGTCCGCCAGGCTGATGATCATGAGCTCGAGCTGCTCGTCGACCTCGCCAGGGTCATCGTCGGCCGCGACCGGACTAGAAGTTGACGACCGTGCCGACGCCCGCGCCGGTCGGGGACAACGTCGGGAAGAACGCCGTCTTCGCGCGCTTCGGGTCCCACTGCTCCCAGCGCCGGTAGCGGACGCGGTAGGTCACGCCCACGGCGAGGAGGACCGCCCCGAGCAGCGTGACGGCGCCGGTCGCGGGGACGGCGAAGGTGTTGTTCTGCTGGTTCTTGCAGGCGAAGCTGTTCGCCGGCTCGGGGCAGCGAGTGAGGAAGAAGCCCGTGATCACGCCGACAGCACCGAGGCCGAACAGAGTGCCTCCAGCGATCATCAGGCCGGTCCCCTTGGCCTTGAACTTGCCGTTGCCGAGGGTCGGCTCGGGCGGACGCTCGGGGCCCTCGGGCACGGCCGGCGGCGGAGGCTCCTCGGTCTTCTCAGGCTCGGCCGGGGTGTCGGCTGGCGTGCCTTCTGGAGGGGTCTCACCTTCGGGCGGCGCGTCCGTCGGCGCGGCCGCGTCCGTCGGCGCCCCTTCCGCTGGCGCTGGCGTGGCGGCGTCGGCCGGCGGCGTGGTCGTGGTGGGCGCCGTCGTGGTGCTCGGAGTGGATGCCGAGACGACCGGAGCGGCGAGCCCCGGCGCAGGTACCAGTGCCACCGCGAGGGCGAGTGCGACGAAGGAGCGGGAGCGGAGAGCCGTCATGGGAATCTGGGCCGAGCAGGCTAGCACCGGCGCTATGCCGGAGTATTGTACGTCTCGCGCCTCTTCCACAAGACCCATACGCACCGGGAGATCGGACCTGCTTGGGACCTCAGCGGCGCCACCGCGCAAAATACGCCATCCTTCGGGAGATCTTTTATGCCGATGCTCGCCGATCTCGTCGATCCCCCTCGCTCCCGCACCCGCGACCTCCTCCTGGGCTTCGCGGTCGCCCTGCCGATCGTCGGCCTCGTGGCGTGGCTGTTGCTGCCCGGCCTCTTCGGAATGATCCTCGGCAACGCGGCCAACTACGACCAGCGCCTGCGCGCCGAGGACGGCTACATGCAAGCCGTCTGTACAGAGGCCATGGTGCTCGCGCGCGACGAGGAGCTGTGCAAGTGCGTGCTGGCGGTCGAGTTCCCCTCTCTCGACTGTCGCCAGCCCTTCCTGCGCTGGAGCCTCGACCGCCACGAGGCGGCCTGCAAGGACCCTGAGGCGCACAAGCGCTCTCTGACCTTCTGCTCGTGCGTCGAGGCGGTCGCGGCTCGCGTCGCCGAGAGCGCAGATCAGGGCGGGGCGCGCGTCGAGTCCCAGCGGGTCGGCAAGTGCCTCGAGCTGCCGGACGCCTTCCCCCTGCCGGAGGTCGCTACGCTCGCCCCCGCCGCTGCGCCCTAGCTAGACGTCGTCGCCGAAGAGCGAGCCCTGGCGCGGACCCTCGGATCGGACAGGTCGCATCGCCGCGGCGGCCGGACGCTCGGGCGGATCGGTCTCCAGCCCGAGGCGGCGGGCCTGGGTGCGGAAGAGCTGCTCGATCGCCTGCCAGCGCGGCCCCTCGCCGGTCATCCGGCGGCCGAACGCGCCGCGACTGAGCGCCCCGCCGCCGGCGTCTCGAATGGCCGAGAGGACACGCGCGTGGCGCAGCGGCTCGGCCTCGGCGAGCCGCTCCGTGAAGACCGGGAGGACCTCGGCGGGGAGCCGCACGATCGTCATGAAGGCCGTGCGCGCGCCGCACTCGCGGGCGCGCGCGAGGACCTGCGGGATCTGGCTGTCGTTGAGGCCAGGGATCACTGGCGCGAGGCTAACCCCGGTGCGGATGCCCGCGGCGCTCAGTTCGGCCAACGTTTCGAAGCGCCGCGAGGGCCGCGCGGCCCCGGGCTCGAGGCGGCGGGCCATGTCGTCGTCGACAAAGGCGACGCTCAGCGTCACGCTGGCGCCCGCGCGGCGCTCCAACGCGGCGAGGAGGTCGGCGTCCCGCGCGACCAGCGGGCCCTTGGTGATGACGCCGACGGGGTTCTCGAACTCGAGGCACACCTCGAGGCAGCGCCGCGTGATCTGGTACGACGCCTCGAGCGGCTGGTAGCAGTCGGTGACACCCGAGAAGGCGAGCAGCTCGCGGGTCCAGCTCCTCCGGGCGACGAACTCGCGCAGCAGCTCGGGGGCGTTGCGCTTGACGACGATCTTGCGCTCGAAGTCGGTGCCGGCGCCCCACCCGAGGTACTGGTGGGTCGGCCGGGCGTAGCAGTACGCGCAGCCGTGGTAGCAGCCGCGGTACGGGTTGACGCTGTACGAGAAGGGGACGTCCGGGCTCTCGTTGGTAGAGACGATGGTCCGCGCGTCCTCCTCGTGGACCTCGAGCGCCGCGGGCGGCGGGACGTCGAGGTACTCGACGTGCGTGGAGAGCCAGGGGTTCGGCGGGTTGCGGACGGGGCGAGGCAACGCGCACAGGGTAGCTCATCCGCCCGCGACGACCTCGCGCGCGAGCTCCCGCGGGAGCGCGCGCAGGGCGAGCGAGGGGAGGAGGCTCAGGCGACCGCCGTGCTGCCAGTAGAGGTGCGGCGACACGGGCCCAGGCAAGCGACGATAGGCGCTCTGGGCCCAGGTGGAGAGGAACAGGAGCGACGCGCTCAGATCGACGGGGGCGGCCTCCGGCTCGGCGCACCAGAATTGGCGGAGGCCGTACCCGGCGAGCGCGCGCCGCAGGCGTCGCGCTCCGGGCACGACGAAGAGAGCGGTGCCGTGACAGGGGAACGCGAGGACCACCCCGGCCGGGCCGGGCGACCGGCCCAGGAGCGCGTCGAGCTCGAGGGCAGCGGCGGCGACCTCACC
>CAZMML010000352.1:0-4912 GCA_964567335.1 uncultured Nannocystis sp.
CGGCGTCGCTGGGACTCGCCGATCTCGAGCGGGTCCGCGAGGTGATCGTGCAGGCTCAGCAGGTCGAGGCGCAGGCCCTGCGGCTCGGCCACCCGGGGCTGGCGGCGTTCACAGCGATCGACGTCCTGCGCCTCGTCGCGGCGAAGTCTGGGGCTGGCGGCGAGGCGGCGGCGCAAGCGCCCCCAGAGCTGGAGAAAGTGGTCGAGGAGGCGCTCGCGGCGCTGTGCGCGATGCGCGAGCAGGAGGGGGCCGCGCTGGCGACGGCGCTCGCGGAGCTCGCGGACGGGCTCCAGGGCCAGGTCGCCGAGCTGCGGGCGGCCCGCGCCGGCGAGGCGGAGCGCGCCTTCTCGCGGATCCGCGAGAAGATCGCGGCGCTCTGTGAGAAGGCCGGCGTGAGCCCCCCGTCACCGGAGAGGATCGCCCAGGAGGTCGCCGCGTTGGTGCAGCGGGGGGACATTGAAGAGGAGCTCGCGCGCATCGACAGCCACCTCGGCCAGCTCCGCGCGGTGTTGGCCGCGGAGGCCCAGACAGGGCAGGGCAAGACGCTGGACTTCCTGGCCCAGGAGCTCTTTCGCGAGCTGACGACGATCGGCAGCAAGATCACCTCCCACAGCGGGAGCGCGGTGGTGATCGCCGCCAAGGCGAGCGTCGAGCGAATCCGTGAGCAGGTTCAGAATGTCGAGTAATTACAAGGGATTGCTGCTCGTTGTCTCGTCTCCTTCAGGAGCCGGGAAGACGACCCTCTGCCGGCGCCTGCGGGAGGAGTTCCCGCAGCTCACCTTCAGCGTCTCCTACACCACCCGCGCGCCGCGGCCCGGCGAGACCCACGGGGTGGAGTACTTCTTCGTCGACCGCGACGTGTTCACCGAGATGGTCGCCCGCGACGAGTTCGCCGAGTACGCGCTGGTCCACGGCAATAACTACGGGACCTCGGCCGCGCTGGTGCGCGAGGCGCTGGCGCGCGGCACGGACCTGCTCTTCGACATCGACTTCCAGGGCGGCCGCCAGCTCCGGCGCAAGTTCCCGACCGAGGTGGTGCTGGTGTTCATCCTCCCGCCCTCGCTCGGCGAGCTGCAGCGGCGCCTGCGAGCGCGCAACACCGACGCGCCCGAGGTGATCGAGCGCCGGCTCCGGGTCGCGCGCGAGGAGCTCAGCCACTACGGCGAGTACGACTACGTGATCGTCAACGACGACCTCGACCGCGCCTACGACGTCCTGCGGGGGATCTACCTCTCGGAGCTGCACCGCTGCGCGCGCCAGCGGCAGGCGGCGGAGGCGGTCCTCTCGGGGCAGCAGGTGCTCGACATCGGGGCGCCCCGGCGCGAGGAGGGGTCCGCTTGAACGCGCCGGCCCCCCAGGCGCCGCCGCCGGTCGAGCCCAGCGTGGAGCCGCTGCTCGCGGCCCTGCGCGCGCACGGGCTGGCGGACACGTCGACGGTCGAGCGGGCCTTCACGCTCGCGGGCCGCAGCCACGCGGGCCAGGTCCGCAAGAGCGGCGAGCCCTACCTGACCCACCCGCTGCGCGTCGCCGAGACGATCGCCCGCCTCGGGCTCGACGCGAGCAGCGTGATCGCCGGCCTCCTCCACGACGCGGTCGAGGACAGCGACCTCTCGATCTTCGAGCTGACCGAGCAGTTCGGCAGCGAGGTCGCGGGGATCGTCGACGGGGTGACGAAGCTCGGCAAGGTGCCGTACCTGTCGCGCCAGGAGCAGCAGGCCGAGAGCTTCCGCAAGATGCTGCTGGCGATGAGCCAGGACATCCGCGTGCTGCTGGTGAAGCTCGCGGACCGCCTCGACAACATGCGCACGCTCGGCCACATGCCGGCCGACAAGCAGCAGCGGATCGCCCGCGAGACGATGGAGATCTACGCGCCGCTGGCGAACCGCCTCGGGATCCAGTGGCTCCGCAGCGAGCTGCAGGACCTCTCCTTCGGCTACCTCGAGCCGGCGATCTACCAGGGCGTACGGGCCAAGATCGACGCCCTCACCGCGGCCGCGCCCGACTTCGTCGACAAGGGCCTCGCGGCGCTGCGCGCCGCGTTCGCCGAGGAGCCCGAGGGCGCGCCCGCGGACCCCGACGAGCGGGTCGTCTGGCAGGAGGGGACCTTCGGCGAGGTGCGCGTGCGCGAGGCGGTCCGCCTGCCCTACCAGGTGTACCGGCTGACGGAGGAGCAGGAGCACGGCGTCGACCAGGTGTCGGATCTGGTGACCTACACGGTCGTCACCCGCGACCGCGCCGCGTGCTACGCCGCGCTCGGGGTGATCCACGGCCGCTTCACGCCGGTCCCGGGCCGCTTCCGCGACTACATCGCGCTGCCGCGGCAGAACCACTACCAGGCGCTCCACACAGCGGTGATGTCGCAGGGGGTGCGGCTCGAGGTGCAGATCCGCAGCGCGGCGATGGACGCGGTCGCGGAGCTCGGGATCGTCGCCGAGTGGCGCCGCGACGCCGTGCGTGGCGCGGCCGGCTGGCACGACCTCGCCTGGCTCAAGAGCCTGATGGACTGGCAGGGCGAGGTCTCGGACCCGCACGAGTTCATCGCCGCGGTCAAGGCCGACCTCTTCGCCGACGAGGTCTTCGTGTTCACGCCGGAGGGCGACATCCACACCTTCCCGCGCGGGGCGACGCCGATCGACTTCGCCTTCGCGATCCACACCGACCTCGGGGTCCACTGCTCGGCGGCGCGGATCAACGGGCACCTGGTGCCGCTGCGCTACCAGCTCCGGCAGGGCGACACGATCGAGATCATCACCAGCCCGAACCCGGGGGTGCGCAAGGAGTGGCTGAAGATGTGCCAGACCTCGCGGGCCCAGGCGCGGATCAAGCAGTACCTGCGCCACCAGGAGCGCGGCCGCCTGCGGGCGCTCGGCCGCAGCCTGGTCGAGCAGGAGCTGGCGTCGCGCGGCGGCACGCTGGCGGCGCTCGAGGCGGAGGGGCAGGTCGGGCGGCGGATCGCCGAGCTCGATCTGCCGAAGGAGCAGCGCTCCGAGGACGGGCTCTACGAGGCGATCGGGGCCGGGCAGACGCCCCCGGCCGTGCTGGTCGACGCGCTCGTGCCGGCCGCGGACGAGGACGACAACCTGCTGCGCCGCATGTTCCGCCGCATGTCGGGCAAGCGGCCGGGGCCGAAGCTGCCGGGCTTCGGTCGCCTGGCCCCAGGGCAAGGTGCGCCGGGCTCGCCGCTGCTCGTCACCCGCGAGCGCGTGGAGGCCGGGAGCTCGGGGCCGCCGATGATCCAGCT
This sequence comes from uncultured Nannocystis sp., assembly GCA_964567335.1. Taxonomy (GTDB): domain Bacteria; phylum Myxococcota_A; class Polyangia; order Nannocystales; family Nannocystaceae; genus Nannocystis. Next base: position 3,242 of record CAZMML010000352.1, read on the forward strand.
CGCGCCCTGCTGCTCGCCGGTCCCCGGCGATCCTCTGATCGGCTACTTCGTGCCCGGGAAGGGGATCGCGGCGCACGTCGAGGGCTGTCCGGTCGCGCTCGAGCGGATCGCGGAGACCCGGCTCTACCTCGCCTGGGAGCCGGGCCTCGAGCTGCCGACCCCGCTGACCCTCGAGGTGCGGACGACCGACTCGGTCGGGCTCCTCGCCGAGATGAGCCGGGCCTTCTCCCACCACGGGATCAACATCAAGCAGGCCAACTGTCGCGCCGATGAGAGCGGGCAGCGGGCCGTCAACACCTTCCATACGACGGTGCGGAGCCTCAGCCAGCTGAGCACGCTGACGGCGACGCTCCGCGGGATCCCGGGGGTCCTCGCGGTCGAGCGGGTGTTCTCACGAGCCGAGGCCGACTAGGGGGGTGCTGGCGACCTGGGCCATGGTTGACAAGGCCCGGCGCCCCGGTTATCCCTCCGCCCTCTCGCACAAGGGTCCCGCGATGTCCTCGAAGACCGCCCAAACCAAGCGCAAGCGCGCTCGTCGTCGTAAGAACGCTGGCCACGCCCGCAAGATGAAGCAGGGTCGCCACAGCACGATCTCCGCCAAGGAGCTCTTCGCCGCGCTGGGTGAGCCGGGAAAGCCCGCGCCCGCGCCTGTGAGCGCTGCGCAGGCCAAGGCCTGAAGACCCCAGGAGATCGCGGGGAGCCCTACGCGGGCGGCCTTGGCGGGTGTCCGGGCGGGCGCGTGGATGCGGGCGCGGCAACGACCACTCGCGGTCCGCGACGTGGCGCGGAGCGACGCGCGGTGTTCAGGGCCTCGAAACCATGCGAAGGTTGGCGCGCCCGTCCTTCTCGCCGTGGGTTTGATTTACGACCTAGCAGCGCATAGTCTCGGAGCGCGCCTTCCCCCCGTGGAGCACCCATGACCAAAGCGACGACGGCACCTCAACTCTCACCGGGCACTGTGATCGATGGGAACTACACCGTCGGCGCGGTGGTGCGGTCGCGGGCGGGGAGCGTCACCTACGAGGCGAGAGATCTGCAGGGGGCGCGCGTCGAGGTCACCGTCCACGGCGCCGAGTGCTTCATGTCGCCGGTCGCGCTCGAGCGCGGGCTCCGCGAGCTGCGGCAGCTCGAGAAGGTCAGCAGCTCGCAGATCGTGCGGGTGATCGACGCCGGGAAGATGCCGCAGGGCGGGATCTACGAGGTCCACGAGCCGCTCCGCGGCCCCGCGCTCGCGGCCGAGGGGCCGCTCCCGGCCGGCCTCGTCAAGAAGATCATCGGCGACGTAGCGAGCGCGGCGGCCGCGGCCCAGAAGGTCGGGGTGTTTCACCGCAACCTCGGCGCCGACTCGGTCATCCGCGTCGGCGACGGGATCCAGGTGTTCAACTTCGCGGTCGGCGATCCGCAGGGGGGCGTCAGCTTCGGCGCGATCGACTGTATCGCTCCGGAGCAGGTCGAGGGCCGCAACATCGACGAGCGGACGCTCGTCTACAACCTCGGCGCGCTGACCTTCCGGATCCTCTCGGGCTCGCCCTTGTTCAAGTCCGAGGACACCGGGACCTCGCTGCTGCAGCACGCGGCGAGCCTTCCCCCCGAGAACTCGATGCCAGCGCCGCTCTTCGCGGCCCTGGCGAAGGATCCCAAGGCTCGTCCTCCCCTGGCGAAGTTCCTCGG
>CAZMML010000353.1:0-4887 GCA_964567335.1 uncultured Nannocystis sp.
GTCGACGCAGGTGTGCCCGGGCGCGCACTGGGCGTCGCTCTCGCAGCGGCAGAAGCCGCTGTCGCAGATGAAGGGGTCCGCGCACTGCTCGCCGGTCTCGCAGCGGACGCCGCGGTGGATCGGGTCGACCGCCGGGCACGCGACGTTGCAGTTGTCGTTGGACCCGACCAGGAGCTCGGTGTTCTGGTCGTAGTCCGGGTCGCCCACGACCGGGTTCTCGTACCACGTGCACGAGGTGCGGAAGGCGGAGTAGAGCACCTCCCCGGTGCTCCCCTCGTACACGCGCAGGAAGCACTCGTCGGCGTAGATCGCCTCGTCCGCGCCGTCGCCCTCGAAGTCGAAGATCGAGCCGCCCGTGTTCTGCGACGAGGCGTCCTGGGAGAGCTGGGTCCAGCGCACGTAGGGCGCCACGCACCCCGGGCCCATCTGCGCGCAGTCGAGGTCGAACACGCTGAAGGCCTTGCCGCCCGCGGACGCGACCTCCGGGAAGCCGTCGTTGTCGAAGTCGCCGATCGTCGGCGGGCCGCCGCTGCCGAGGTCGGTGGTCGCCGAGAGGATCTGCTGGCCCTCGAGCGTGTGGATCGTCGTGAGCCCGCCGGTCACCGTGACGACCTCGGCGCGGCCGTCGAGCGCCTTGGCGTTGAAGCTCGCGGGGTCGGGCCCCGGCGTGCCGAAGTCGGCGAAGCCGTAGTGCGTGCCGCCGGCCATGTTGCCGGGGTAGGCCATCTCCCACTTGTTCGTGCCGACGTTCCAGCGCCAGACGCCGGCGCCGACGAGCTCGACGGCGCCGTCGCCGTCGAGGTCGCCGACGACCGAGAAGCGACCGACCGTGCCGGTCATGTCCGCGCCGGGGACGAGCTGCCCCGGGTTGAGGCGCACGCCGGTGGCGCCGTCGAAGACCTCGGAGCCGGTGACGACCTCGGCGACGCCGTCATCGTCGAGGTCGTGGAGCGAGGGGCCGTCCCAGCGGTAGGTGCTGGAGATGTTGCTGTCCGTGGCGACCCACTTGGTCGTGTACTTCTGGGCGACGTTGTCCCAGCCGAACGCGATCGTGCCGGTGACGGCGCGCTGGGTCACGATCTCCGGGAGGCCGTCGCCGTCGACGTCGCCGATCGCCGGCGGGCTCGAGGCGATGATCCGGTTGGCGGGGTCGTCGATCGTCTCGAGCTGGGCGCAGGTGGTGCCGTCGAGGATCCGGATCACGCCGAAGTACGCGGGGTCGCTGCCCCACCCGGACTGGGTGCCGCCGTCGGTGAAGTTGTAGGTGACGATGACGATCTCGGCGTGCGGCGTCTCGCCCATCGTGCCGTGCGGGAGGTCGAAGATCAGCGGGGTCGTCAGCACCGACTTGTGCCCCGGGTAGGGGTCGCCGTCGGGCGGCGCGGTCCACTCGCACTGCACCGAGGGCTCGAAGAGCCCGATCGTCACCTCGCCGACGCACTCGTCGTTCGACCAGCCCTTGGGCTCGAAGCCGTAGGGGATGCAGTAGTAGGGCGGCCCCTCACCCGGCGGGAGGCAGTCGGCGTCGCAGCAGTAGGTGTCGCCGGTGCAGTCGTCGTCCGTCACGCACTCGCCGTCGGTCGGCGCGCACTCGCCCCCGGCGCAGATCAGGTCGGTCATGCAGTCGGCGGTGGTCGTGCAGGGATCGCCCTCGCCGCCCTGGCCCGTCATGCCCGTCGTGACGCTGGTCGTCGACGAGGTCGAGGCGCTCGAATCCGTGGTCGTCGGCTCCCCGGTGCTCGCGGTCGTCGTCGTCAGGGTGAGCGTTGTCGTCGTCAGAGACTCCGTGTCGGTCCGCGGGCCGTCGTCGCCGCAGGCGACGAGCGGGAGGATGGCGAGAGGAACCGACCAGATGCGCGTGCGGGCCATGCTCCGACGCTATCGCCCGCCCCTGAGAGCGTCAAGCGCGGCGGATGGTCGCTCAGACAGGTGCGCACAACGACGCGCGGGCGCAGTTATACTCGCGGGCGCGTGCCCCGAAGCGCGAAGCTGCTGCTGCTAACGTCGCTGTACCTGGCGCAGGGGATGCCCTTCGGGTTCTTCTCGCAGTTCCTGCCGGCGATGCTGCGGCTCCGCGGGGTGGACCTGGCCCAGATCGGGCTGGCGTCGGCGCTCGCGCTCCCGTGGGGGCTCAAGTTCCTGTGGGCGCCGCTGGTCGACCGCTACGGGTGGGCGCGGATGGGTCTCAGGCGGACCTGGATCGTGCCGCTCCAGCTCGCCACGGTGGCGACGCTCGTGTGGATGTCGACGCTCGATCCGACCGCCGCGCTGCAGACGATGCTGGTCGGCGTGCTCGCCCTGAACCTGCTCGCGTCGACGCAGGACATCGCCGCCGACGGCCTGGCCGTGACGATCCTGCAGCCCGACGAGCGCGGGCTCGGCAACGGGGTCCAGGTCGCGGGCTACCGCCTCGGGATGATCCTGTGCGGCGGGGTCCTGCTGATCCTCTACGACGAGGTCGGGTGGACAGGCGCGCTGCGCCTGATGGCGGCCGCGATGGCGCTCACGACCCTGCCGATCCTGCTCTTCCGCGAGCCGCCCGCGCCGGCCAGGGCGCGGCCGGAGTGGCGGACCTTCACGGGGTTCTTCCGCCTCGCCGGCGCCCCGGGGTGGCTCGCCGCGATCGCGTCGTTCAAGGCCGGCGAGGCGTTCGGGCTCGGGATGCTCCGGCCTCTCCTCATCGACTCGGGGCTCGGGCTGCCGGACATCGGCTGGCTCACCGGGACGGCCGGCTTCATCGCCAGCCTGGTCGGGGCGATGTTCGGCGGGGCGCTGATCGAGCGGATCGGTCGCTACCGCAGCCTGATCCTCTTCGGGGTCGTCCAGGCGCTCGCGGTCGCCAGCTACACGCTCGCGGTGTGGCGACCCGGCGACCTCACGCTCCTCTACGCGCTCTGCTCCTTCGAACACTTCGCGAGCGGGGCCGCGACGGTGGCGCTCTTCACGATGATGATGGACGCCACGCGGCCGCACACCGCCGGGAGCGACTACACGGTGCAGGCGAGCGTCGTGGTGCTGACGACCGGGCTCGCGGCCTCGCTCTCAGGGTTCTCGGCCGAGTGGCTCGGCTACGCCGGTCACTTCGCGGCGGCGGCGGCGCTCTGCCTGCTCGGCCTGCTCCCCGCGGCCGCGCACCGCGCGGCCGTGCGTCGGGGAGAGACCGCGCTCGCGGCGCTGCCCTGAGCGCTTCGCTCACTTCGCGGGGACGACCGCGACATCGGCGGGCAACTTGGGATCCGGTGGCCGCGGCGCGGCGACCTTGGCGGCGCCCGCCTTGGGCTCGCGCAGCACGACGTCGAGGACGTGGAGGACGCCGTTGCTCGCGGCGAGATCGGCGGTGGTGACGTGCGCGTGGAGATCGGGCGGCAGATCGGCGGGCGGGCTCGCGGTGAGGGCGGCGACTTGCAGCGACGCCCCGCTGATCAGGTGACGCTGGACCAGGGCCGCGACCTTCTTCTTGCTCTTGAGGATCCGATCGAGCTCGGCCTTGGGGAGCGCGGCGAAGGCGGCGTCGCTCGGGGCGAGCACCGTCAGGGGGCCAGCGCCGCTCAGGGTGTCCTTCAGGCCAGCCGCCTCGACGGCGGCCACGAAGGTCGTGAGCCCGCGCTCCCGCGCGGTGGCGAGGAGGTCGAGGGTCGGCGCGGGCGGCGGCTCGGGCTCGGGCTCGGGCTCGGGGGCCGGCGCAGGCGCGAGGTCGGCGAGGACCGCGGGCGGCTCGGGCGGCGGAAGATCGGCCGGCACAGGACCGGCCGCGCCGCCCTTGACGCAGGCGACGAGGAGGACGAGGGGCGAAAGGAGCGGGCGGGTCACGCGAGGAGGGCTTTTACCACGCCCTCGAGCTCTTCCACGTGGGGGGGCGCGACCCGTCCGCCGCGCGGTTCGATCAGGTCGCGGAGCTTCTCCGAGCCGAGGCCGCCGACGAACCACGGCGTCTTGCCGCAGGCCTCCGCGTAGCCGTCGACGAGCTCGCGGGCGCGGTAGGCGGGCGGCACGACGGTGACGGAGAGCCCGACGAGCGCGGGACGCACCTCCTGGACGGCGTGCCGGATCGCGTGCGGAGGGGTGCGCGGGCCGAGCACCACCGACTTCAGGCCCCACTCCGCGAGCCGCAGGCCGATCCCGTAGAGCGGCGCGGAGTGCTCCTCGTCGGCGAAGCACGCGAGCAGCGCTTGGTGCTGCGAGCGCTCGGGCTGCGAGAGGCGGAGGAGGTGGCGGAGCGCGGTGCCGATCAGCTCCGAGGCCAGGTGCTCCTGAGCGACGCTGAGGGTCCCCTCGTGCCAGCGCTGGCCGACCTGCTCGAGGGCCGGGCTGAAGATCCGCTCGAAGAGCGCGGTGGCTGGCCCGAGGAACATGGCGCTCTTGACCGCGGCGTCGATCATGTCAGTGTCGAAGCGCTCGACCGCGTCGAGGATCCGCTGGACCGCGAGCACGTCCGCGTCGGTCTCGGGGCTCGAGGCGCCGTCCGGCTCGCCTACATCGGAGAGGACGCTCCGCGCGGCGTCCGAAGGCGCCATGCCGCCGTCGCAGAGCTCGCGCACGCGACGGATCAGATCGACGTCGCGGTCGCTGTAGAGCCGGTACGCCGACGAGCTCCGCCGCGGGGACGGGACGCCGTAGCGACGCTCCCACGCGCGCAGCGTGGCGGCCGACACGCCGGTCATCTCGGCGACGGATTGGATCCGGTATCTCCCGTTTTCGCCCATGACGTTCGGTCGAGTGATTGCCGAAGGTTGTGGGAAACCCTCGCCAAAGCTTCTATACTACGAACTCGAGCGCCTGCAACCACCCGGTCTCACCTGGGCGCTCGGGAGGGTCTGTGGCCACGACAAGAACACGAGGATGGCTCGGCGGCGCGGCGCTGATGTTGGCGTGCAGCGAGGTCGCGGC
>CAZMML010000354.1:0-4869 GCA_964567335.1 uncultured Nannocystis sp.
AGGCTCTTCGGGCCCGCGTGCGTGCGGATCGATATGTAGCGGCGGCGGCACTAGCCCGACCAGCGCGCCCGTACGACCGTGTAGCCCATCACGTCCTGCGCCTCCAGGTGCGCCCGGGTGTCCCCCAGCACCTGTACGATACGACCGGAACGATTGACCACAAACCACGCCTCGCCGCCCGCCCGCATCCACGCGGGCAGCGGCGCGATCAGCCGCGCGAAGGCCTCCGGCGGCGCGTGCGTCGGCGGGTTGACGAGCGCGAGGTCGATCCCCCCGCGCTGCGGGTGCTCGGCCGGCAGCCCGTCCGAGAGCAGCGCCGTGACTCGCCCCGCGCACCCGAGCCGCGCCGCGTTCTCGCCGATCAGAGCGGCGGCGATCGCGTTGCTCTCCACCGCCAACACCGTCGCCGCCGGCCAACGTCGAGCCGCCCACAGGCCGAGCGGCCCGATCCCAGCGCCGAGATCGAGGACCCGGCGCGGCTGCGGCAGATCCGCCGCCTGGATCGCCACCAGCAGCGCCCGCGTGCCCTCGTCCAGGTGCTTGCGACAGAACACCCCAGGCGCCGACACGAGCGGCACATCGCCGAGCAGCGGCTCCACGATCTCGTAGCGCACCCCAAGCCGCCGGGCGACCGCGGCCTCGTCGTAGCCTGAGCCCTTCACGGCCGCGAAGAGGTGGTAGCCCCGGTCGCGCGCGAGGGTCTCGACCCCGCCGCAGAGCTCCGCGATCGCCCGCGCTAGCGAGGGTCCTCCCTTGTCCTTTCGGACAGCACAAAGGAGCCGCCCCCCAGGGACCAGCAGCGCCGCCGCGAACGCCAGGCTCGCCTCCGTGAAGTCCTTGCCCAGGTGCGCCCGCGGCCACACCGCCGCGGCCTCGAAGCGCGGCTGCGGCGCCGCGTCCGGGCCCGCCAGGACCTCCCCTTTGCCGCCATCCCCCTCGCGCACGTCGATGAGCCAGCGCGTCGCCCCCGGCCGCACGCCCGGCAAGGGCCCGGAGTACACGAGCGCCAGGCGCTCGGGCGGAACATCGCGGACCGCCTCGGCGAGCAGGCGCACCCCGGGGTCCGAAGGATTGAATAGGCCCTCTCGCACGACCTGGCCGAAATACCAGCGCAGCGCCGAGCGCGCAATTGCCCTGCACGTGAGAGGGGTGGACCGCCGATCGTGCCCGTGTTAAAGCTCCTCCCGACCCCTGGCGCGGGTCCCGGTGAAGACTCGCCGCGGACCCTCGCCGGTCTGATTGTGACTCGCCGCGCCCTCCGTGAGGCCGCGGCGTGGCGCGGCCGATGAAGGCGCCGCACCCAGCGCAGCCGATCCGCTCTGTTCCAGGCAACCGCGTGTCAACACTCGAAGCGTTCCTCCCCCTCTTGGAGCCGGAGTCGCTGGCGAAGATCGCCAGCAAGAAGGCCTACGCCGCCGGCGTCGAGCTCGCGGACGGCAAGACCGTCTCTGATCTGGTGTTCTCTGGTTCCAGCCTCAAAGGCAAGGTCAAGGGCTCCGCGCCGCTCCCCCACACCACGAGCATCAAGCTCACCGAGTCGGGCGCGGTCGAGGCGCAGTGCGACTGTCCGACCTTCACCGACGGCTGGGAGAAGCTCTGCCACCACGCCGTCGCCCTCGCGTTCGCCCTGCGCAAGCAGTACCTCACGGGCGGCGAGATCACGGTCACGCAGAACCCGTGGACGGTCGAGCTCGCCGGCAGCGGCGCCAACGCCCAGCGCTACACCATCGAGGGCCGCAGGGGCAACTGGCACGTCCTCGTCTTCCGCGGCGGCGGCACTCCGGTCGTGAGCCGGCGCCGTTACGAGGGCATGAGCCCGGCCGACCGGATCATCCAGCACTACCTCACCCAGGAGGTCGACGACGCCGACGACGGCGGCCACATCATCGACGACATGGCGCTCGCCGGCGTCCTCTACTTCGCGCGCGGCGGCAACACGGTCATCAGCCTCAAGGGCGTCGGCAAGCTGCAGTTCAGCCCCGAACCGCTGGTCCTGCGTGTGCGCGCCGAGCCGCGCCCTGGCGACGGCTGCGTCGTGCTGCACGCCTTCCTCGAGCAGCGGGGCAGCGGCCGCTCCGTCGAGGTCCCCTCCGGCCGGATCATCATCGGCGCGCCGACCTGGTTCCTCCTGCCCGAGACCGCTGAGGTCTTCCTCGTCCCCGACACCCCGCCCTGGGTCCTCGAGGCTGTCGCCAAGCAGCCGCGGATCGTCATGGACGCCCGCGTCAGCGCGCAGGCGATGGACGCCCTCTCCGAGTCGCTCAAGACCGCCGGCGTCCCGCAGCAGGACCTCTTCGCGCTCGCCTCTGACTCGCGCAAGATCGACGCGCTCGTCGCCACAGTCGAGGGCGACGCGGGCCAGATCAAGGTCGCCCTCGCCGCGCGCTACGGCAACGTCACCCTCGGCGTGACCGACCGCGACCCCGAGTCGCCGCGCTACACGATCAACCTCGGGGACCAACCGATCAGCTTCTACCGCGACCTCGAGGGCGAGGCCGCCGCCCGCAAGACCCTGACCGAGCTCGGCCTCAAGTACAACCCCGACGCCGACGCCTTCATCGCCTCGGGTGACGCGGCGATCGAGTTCATGATCGTCGGCCTGCCGCTCCTGCCCGAGCACTGGGAGCGCCGCGTCCCCGTCCTGCCGCGCGTGCGCAGCAAGTCGCCGACGCCCAAGCTCTCCGTCCACAACAAGGAGGGCAGCGTCCTCGACCTCAGCGCCGTCGTCGACGTCGACGGCGAGGAGGACCTGATCTCCTTCCGTGACCTCCTCCGCTGGCTGCACGAGGGTCGGCGCTGGATCACCCTCGCCGACGGCTCCGTCGCCAAGCTCGACCCCCAGGTCCTCCAGCCGATCGCCGAGGCCGCGGGCGCGATCGAGTTCGACAAGCTCGGCAAGGCCGAGCTCTCGACCCTCGAGCTAGGCACCTTGACCCGCCTCCTCGGCGCCGTCCCCACGGCCGAGGTCGCCAAGGAGGTCAAGAAGCTGATGGAGAACATGACCGGGGATCGCTCGGCCAAGGCTCCGCGCAAGGCCAAGGCCCTCACCGCCAAGCTGCGTGAGTACCAGCGCTCCGGCTTCGCATGGCTGTGGCAGCTCCACGAGAACCGCATGACCGGCATCCTCGCCGACGACATGGGCCTCGGGAAGACCGTCCAGGCGCTCGCGCTCCTCACCAAGGCCAAGGAGGAGGAGGGCGACGCCCCCGCGCTGATCGTGTGCCCGACCTCCGTCCTCAGCGTGTGGAAACAGGAGGTCAAGAAGTGGGCGCCGACCCTCTCGCTGATGCTCTGGCACGGCGCCGAACGGGCCGAGAACCGGCGCATGCTCAAGAAGACCGACATCGTCGTCACGACCTACGCGATCCTCCGCCGCGACATCGAGGAGCTGTCCAAGATCCCCTTCCGCTACGCGATCCTCGACGAGGCGCAGAACATCAAGAACTGGACCACCTCCACCGCCAAGAGCGCCAAGCAGCTCTCCGCCGACCACCGCCTCGCGCTCACCGGCACCCCGGTCGAGAACCACCTCGCCGACCTGTGGGCGATCTTCGACTTCCTCGCGCCCAACTTCCTCGGCAAGCTCTCCGACTTCCAGAAGAACTTCGTCCGACCGATCGAGGACGGCGACACCAAGACGCTCGAGGCGCTGCGGGCACGGATCCGCCCCTTCGTCATGCGTCGCAAGAAGGAGGACGTCGCCCAGGAGCTGCCGCCGAAGACCGAGCAGACGCTCTTCGTGCAGTTCGGCCGCAGCCAGCTCGGCCTCTACAACCGGATCCTCAAGACCGCCAAGACCGAGATCCTCGGGCGGATCGAGGAGGTCGGCCTCGAGAAGTCGCAGATGACGATCCTGGCCGCGCTCACGCGCCTACGTCAGGTCTGCTGCGACCCGCGCCTCCTCGGGCTCCCCGACGCCTCCGCGCTCCCGCCCTCCGCCAAGCTCGACGCCTTCAAGGAGCTGATGGCCGACTGCGTCGGCTCCGGCCGCAAGGTCCTCGTCTTCTCCCAGTTCGTCGAGATGCAGAAGTTCCTCGGCGACTCTCTGAACGAGCTCAAGATCCCCTACCTCTGGCTGCACGGCGCCACCAAGAACCGCGAGGAGCTCGTGCAGCAATTCCAGTCGAAGTCCGGCCCGCCCGTCTTCCTGATCTCGCTCAAGGCAGGCGGCTCCGGCCTCACGCTGACCGAGGCCGACACCGTCGTCCACTTCGACCCCTGGTGGAACCCCGCCGTCGAGGACCAGGCCACCGACCGCGCGCATCGGATCGGCCAGGACAAGCCCGTCATGGTCTACCGCCTCGTCTGCGAAGACACCGTCGAACAGAAGATGGTCGAGCTCGGCGCCCGCAAGCGCGAGGTCGCCGAGAGCGCCCTCGGCCGCGACGTCTCCGCCGGCAAGAAGCTCACCATGGACGACGTCGAGGCCTTGCTCGAGACCCCGAGCGTCGCGGCCTGGGATCAGTGACGGACTCATGGCCGGCGACCCCGACGCGATCGTCATCGGCTCCGGCCCCAACGGCCTCGCGGCCGCGTGCATGCTCGCGCGGGCCGGCGTCCGCGTGCTCGTCTGCGAGGCCAACCCGCGGCGTTGGGGCGGCGCCCTCGGCTCCGAGCAGGCGACCCGCCCCGGCTTCGTCCACGACGTCGGCGCCGCCTTCTTCCCCTTCCCGCGGCTGAGCCCCGCCTTCCGCGCGCTCGACCTCGAGGGCCAGGGCCTCCTCCAGCTCCACTTCGCCGAGTTCGAGAGCTGCCACCCCGCCCCCGACGGCTCGTTCGCCTGCATCAGCCGCGACCTCGACGTCTGCGCCCGCCGCTTCGGCGACCCCCGCGACGGCGCCACCGTCGCCGCGCTCGCGCCCTGGTCCC
>CAZMML010000355.1:0-4848 GCA_964567335.1 uncultured Nannocystis sp.
ATCCACAACCGGCAACGCGCGCTGCCGCAAGCGGCAGAAAATTTGTCGAATCCGAGCCGCGCGATCCGAGTTCGGCTAGGATGCCGCCGACCAGGAGAACGACCCCATGGAGATCTCAATCAAGGACGCCGCCGAGCTGATCGGCAAGAGCGAGCGCACGGTCCGTCACATGGCCCAGACCGGCCGGTTGCCGGCGCGCCGCGTTGGCGCGCGCTGGCTGATCGATCGCGACGACCTGCTCTCGGGCAGGTACAGCAACGTCTCCGATGAACCCGACGACGCTCCCGCCGAGGCCGTCGCCGCCGAGGTCGAGGCCGACACCTGCGCCGAGGCCCCGGTGGAGGAGGTCGAGGTCGCCACGCCGCGCCCGCGCGTGCGCTGGGACCGCTCTCTCCCGGCGGGTAGCCCCTCCGTGCGCGCCCTCGACAGCTTCCACATCGCCGCCGAGCTCCTCGCCGAACTCGGCGAGCTGCGGCAGCGCTTGCCGGACGCGCCCCTGCTCCGCGACGCCGAGAACCACCTCCGTGGCTTCATCCAGGCCCTCGCCGACGGATGCCACGCCGACGCGAGCGATCAGCCCGCCCGCCTCCGCGCTGCGCGCACCGCCGTCTGCGCCGCCCTCACGGACCTGATCCACTTCAATGTCACCCGCGACCAGCCCGACCTCACCCCGCTCGTCGACCGCATCGAGCACGAGCTCCTGAGCTCGCTACAGGGCCTGATCAACGCCGCGGACCAGCGCAGCAGTTGGCGCCACCGCGCTCGCACGGCCGCCGAGAAGGCCGCTGCGCGCCTGCTCGCCCGCCTGCGCGACCTCGCCGGTGAGAACCGCTTCGGGGCCCGCCTCGCCTCCTGGCAAGAGCGCCTCGCGCGCCCCGCGCCGGCGGTCAACTGAGCGCTAGGTGATCCGCTCACCCGGCCGGCTGCGGGGATCGAGCTCGAGCACCGTGCACGCGTCGTCGCTCGCCCCCGCCGCGAGGACCATGCCCTCGCTGGTCCCGAAGCGCATCTTGCGGGGCTTCAGGTTGGCGAACACCACCACGTGCTTGCCGACCAGCTGCTCCGGCGCGTACGAGGGCGCGATCCCGCTGAAGATCGTCCGCTCACCGAGCGGCCCCAGATCGATCCGGAGCTGCAGCAGCTTATCCGAACCCTGCACCTTCGAGCAGGTCAGGATCTTGCCGACCCTCAGGTCGACCGACTTGAAGCCGTCGATCGCGACCTCCGGGGCGAGCGCCTCGACCGTGTAGCTCGGCGGCGCATCCTGCTTCTTCTCGCCGCCGACCGTGTCCTTGCTCGCCTCGATGATCGCGTCGAGCTTCTTCGGATCGAGGCGCTCGGCGAGCGCCTCGTACTCCCCGATCACGTGGCCCGGCGGGAAGGGCTCGCCGGCGTTCTTGAAGTCGAGCGGCCCGACCCGGAGCGAGCGCTCGACCTTCTCGGCCCACCCTGGCAGCACCGGCTTCAAGATCGCCGCGATGATCTTCGTCGCCAGCAGGCCGGCGCTGCACACGGCCCGCGCGCGCTCGGGGTCCGAGGCGCCGCTCTTCCACGGCGCTTGCTCGGTGACGTAGAGGTTCAGCTCCTCAGCGACCTCGATCGCCGCCCGCAGCGCCCGCGCCGACTCGAATTCGGCGAAGAGCCGCGGCGCCTCCGCGAGCCGGGCCCGCGCGCGCTCCAGCAGCGGCGCCGCCTCGGCCGGCGCCTCGCTGACCTGACCACCGAGGCGCGCGTGGACGAACTTGTGGCAGCGGCTCGCCAGGTTCGCGGCCTTGTTGACCAGGTCCGCGTTCACCCGGTTGGCGAAGTCCTCCATGCTGAGGTCGATGTCGTCCTGATCCGCCCCGAGCTTGGCCGCGAAGTAGTAGCGGAGGTAGTCGGGCGGCAGGTGGTCGAGGTAGGTCCGGCCGAGGATGAAGGTCCCGCGCGTCTTGGACATCTTCTCGCCGCCGACCGTCAACCAGCCGTGCACCTGCACCCGCGCAGGCGTGTTGTACCCGGACACGTGCAGCATCGCCGGCCAGAAGAGGCAGTGGAAGTACACGATGTCCTTGCCGATCACGTGCACGATCTCGGCCCCGGGCTCCTTCCAGTAGGACGCGAAGGGCCGGTCCGGGCGCTCCGAGCACCACTTCTCGGTCGCGCCGATGTAGCCGACCGGCGCGTCGAACCACACGTAGAAGAACTTCTTCCCCTCGTGGCCCGGGATCGAGAAGCCGAAGTAGGGCGCGTCGCGCGAGATGTCCCAGTCGCGCAGGCCGTCGTCGACCCAGCGCGTCACGTAGTTGCGGACCGCGGGCTGCAGCCGCGCCGAGCCGAGCCAGCCGCGGAGGAAGCCCTCGAAGCGGGCCAGCGACACGAAGAGGTGCTCCGAGTCCGCCAGCACCGGCGTCGTCCCGCAGAGCGAGCAGCGCGCGTCGGTCAGCTCCGTCGGCGCGTAGGTCGCCCCGCAGCGCTCGCACACGTCGCCGTACTGGTCCAGCGCGCCGCAGCGCGGGCAGGTCCCCTTGACGAAGCGGTCCGGCAGGAACATCTGGTCTTTGGGGCAGAAGAGCTGCCGCGTCGTCCGCGTCTCGACGTACCCGCCCTCGCGGAAGCGGGCGTAGATCGCCTCCGCGTGCCGCCGCGTCTCCTCCGAGTGGGTCGTGTAGTAGATGTCCGAGCTGATCCCGAAGTCGCGGAACACGCCCGCGTGCTCCGCGTGCGCGCGAGCGACGAGCTGCTCCGGCGAGATCCCCTCACGGCGCGCCCGCAGCTCGATCGGCGTCCCGTGGGTGTCGGCCGCCCACATGAAGATCACGTCGTCGCCCGCGAGCCGGCGGGCGCGCACGTACACGTCGGTCTGGATCGCCTCGAGCAGGTGACCGAGGTGAATCGAGCCGTTGGCGTAGGGGAGCGCGGCGGTGACGAGGACCCGTGGCACAGGCGGGCGTATAGCACGCTTCGGAGCGACGCGGGCGCCGCCCCGCGATCAGCCGGCGCCCTTGAGGGCCTCGCGGTTCGCGGCGATCTGCGCCTCGAGGCCCTCGAGCTGCTCGAGCAGCGCCTTGGCGGTCGCGCAGCGGCGCTCCATCTGCGCGACCAGATCGCCGACCTGGCTCGAGAGCACCTGGATCAGCTCCGGGAACAGATCCACCGCCGCGTGACGCAGCACCCGCGGCGCCTGCAGCAGCGGCATCACCGTCCCGGGCGTCTCCGACGCCAGCGCCACCTTCGACTCGAGGATCTTCACCGTCTTGATCACGAGGTGGTACTCGCCCTGCACCCGGAGGTAGCCGAGGAAGCCCAGCTCGATCACTCGCTTCCCGTCGCGACCGACCGACATCGACTCCTGCAGCGGCCGCGGGTGGACGTAGTCCATCCCGATCATCAGGCGGCCGAGCGCCTTGTCGATCGCGGAGACCAGCGTGTTGAGTTGGTCCGACCCCTCGTTGAGCCGGCGCGCGGCCTGCCCGAGTTGGTTCAAACGTTCGTTCATATCGCCTCGCGTCATGGAGACCCGTCAGGGTGCCGGCTTCCGCCGGGACCGCCGGGGGGCGGTCTGATCGACACGGTACGCCCGGGCCAGGCGCCCGCACAAGCGCGCCCGCTTCCGCCCGCGGCCCGTCGGCCCGGGCTCAGAAGTCGATGTTGTCCTCGACTCGGAGGTCGATCGTGTTCGCCCACCGCGGCAGCGACCCGGTGTAGAGCAGCGCGTAGGCGGCCTGCACCTCGAGGACCCGACGGGTGTAGTTCGCGGTCTCGCGGAAGGGGATCTCGGCGATCCACGTGTCGAGCTCCAGCGGCTGTGCGCCCGGCTCCGGCGCCCCCTTGGCCGCGAGCCAGCGGGCCACGTTGAAGGGCCCGCCGTTGTAGCTCGCGTAGGCCAGCGCCGCCTGGCCGTGGAACTTGTGCAGCAGCTCGGCGAAGTAGTAGGCGGCCAGGTGGATGTTGCGGCGCTCGTCGAAGAGCTCGTCGACGCCGAAGGGCTCGCCGAGGCGGGCCGCGAGCTGCTCGCCGGTCCAGGGCATGATCTGGATCGCCCCCCGCGCCCCGGACGACGACACGACGTGCCGGCGGAAGCGCGACTCGGTGTACATCAGCGCCCACAGGTGCGTCGGGTCGAAGGCGCGGGCCGTCGCCTCGCGCTCGACCTCGGCGCGGAACGCTCGCGGGTGCCAGCGGGCCCGGTACACGCCGTCGGAGATCGCCGTGAGCCGACTGCGCCGGTAGGGCTCCTCGACCGCCCAACAGAGCGAGAAGAGCCCCTCCCGCAGCGCGCCCGCGGCCCCGCGGTCGCGCAGCAGCTTGCGGGCCTCTCGCGGCAGCGAGAGCCGCGGCTGCTTCCACGTCGCCTTCCAGCTCAGCCCGGCGACGATGTCCTCGTGCCGCGGCACCCAGCCGCCGCGACCGAGCCCGAGCACCTGCTCGTAGCCGTCGACCGCCGCCCGCAGCTCGCGCCGCGCCTCGTCGATCCAGCCCGCCGCGTGGAGCGCCGCGCCGCGGCTCAGCGCCGGCAAGGCCCTCCCGTACTCCTCCGCCAGCGCGTCCCAGGTCGCCTGCGCCGCCGCGAAGCCCGGCGCCGGACGAACCTCCGCCGGCACGGGGATCAGCGCGGGCGCGGGGCCGGGGTCGACCCCCAGGTCGAGCAGCCGCTGCCGCGCCTGGAGCCCGTAGTAGCCGAGCGAGTCCTCCGCCGCGAGCGCCCGCAGCGCCCGCTCGCCCTCCGCGCGGTCGGCCCCCTCGCCAGCGACCAGCGCGCGCCCGCGGAAGTAGCTCGCCGCGCGCGCCTGCTCGACGCGCAGGCGCGCCGCCGCGGCCGCCGACGCCGCCGCGGCCGCGGCGCGCGCGCCGCGGCCGTGCGTCACC
>CAZMML010000356.1:0-4842 GCA_964567335.1 uncultured Nannocystis sp.
GCGGCGTCGGCGGCGGCGCGGAAGCTCGGGTCCTTGAGGACGGTGGCGACCACGTGCGAGAGGACCGTAAGCGCCGCGGAGCGGAGCTGCGCCGCGTCGTCGGGGCTCGCCTGCGCCGCCGGGCCCGCGGCGGCCGCGGCGGCGAGCACGTCGTCGATCTGCCGCAGCAGCGCGTCGGCCTGCGCCGCGCTGAGGCGCTCGGTCCGCACCGGCTCGTCCGGGAAGAAGGCGCTCGCGGGAAAGAGGCACTCGAAGCTGCTGGTCCGCCGCGAGGAGATCCAGCGCGCGGCGGCGACGAAGACGGGCAGCGCCGCCATGTCCCGCGGGGCGGGCCCGAGGGCCGCCCCGCTGAGCTCACCCGAGGACAGGAGGAAGAGCGGCGCGGCGCCGCGGATCCCCGCCGTGAGGTCCAAGGGGGCGGCCGCGGGGGGCGGCGCCGGAATGTCCTTCAGGCCATGTCCCACGACCTCCGCGAGCCGCCGACGGACCGGCTTGCGCCCGCGGAACGCGACGAGCACGCTCTTGCCGAGCGCGCCGTCCACCGCGGCACGCCCCGCGGCGTCCAGCGCCGCGGCGAGGGTGACGTGGTAGTTGCGCTCGCCGACGAGGAGCAGATGGACGCCCGCGTGGCTCCGGGCCAGGGCGAAGCTCCGGGCGGACGTGCTCCCGGACTTGACGAGGGTCGCGGCGAGCGCAAGCTCGCCGATCCGAACTTCGAGGTCTTTCATCGCGAACTCCGACGCCGCGCAGCCTAGCACCGCGGCCGGGGCGGGTGCGCCCGGCGCGTAGGTGCGCCGCGAGGTGTCCGAATACACATGTCCCCAGTGCAAGACCGGACGCCGCCCGCGCCGGGGCGCGCGTCCGGCCCGCGAGCGCGCGGACCGGCGCTACTGCGACGCGCCCTCGCCCTGGGTCACGACCGCGGGCAGGCCGGACTGCGGGGTCGCGCGGTACTCGCTGAGGCGGTACTGGATCTTGCGCGGGGAGATCCCGAGGATCTTGGCCGCCTTGCTGGTGCTCCCGCCGACGTGCTCGAGGGTCTTGAGGATCGCGTAGCGCTCGATCTCCCGCAGCGACGCGCCCGGGATCACCGGGGCGGCGTCGTCGCTGCGCCCCTTGCTCATCAGCTCGCGCGGGAGGTCGCGCGGCTCGATCTCCGAGCTCCGCGCCATCACCACCGCCCGCTCGATGCAGTTCTCGAGCTGGCGGATGTTGCCCGGCCAGTCGGCGTTCAGGAGGACGCCGAGGGCGCGCTCGCTGAAGCCGACGACCGACTTCCCGGCCTGGCGGGCGAAGCGCGTCAAGAAGTGCATCGCCAGCAGCGGGATGTCGTCCCGGCGCTCGCGCAGGGATGGCGCCCGCAGGCTGACGACGTTGAGGCGGTAGAAGAGATCTTCGCGGAAGCGACCGGACCGGACCAGCCCCTCGAGCTCGCGCGAGGACGAGGCGATCACCCGCACGTCCACGCTCTGCTTCTCGCTGTCGCCGACGCGGGAGAAGCTGCGCTCCTGCAGGCACCGGAGCAGCGCGGCCTGGGCGGCGAGCGGCGTCTCGTCCACGTCCGCGAGGTAGAGGGTGCCTCCCGCGGCCTCGAGCAGGCGGCCCTCGCGGAGGACGACGCCGCCCTCGCGGACGCCGAAGAGCTCGCGCTCGAAGGACTCGCCGGTCGCGCCGCACTTCATGACGATGAAGGGGCCGCGGCGGCCGCTCCACTGGTGGATCAGGCGCGCGAGGTGCTGCTTGCCCGTGCCGCCTTCGCCGGTGATCAACACCGAGACCGGCGCGTCCGCCACCTGGCGGCCGAGGTCGAGGAGGTCGCGGAACACCTTGGCCTGGCCGATCACGCCGGGGCGGGCGTCGCCCTTCTCGGCGAGCCGCGTGCGGAGGTGCTGCGCCTCCTTCTGCAGCTCGCGGTGGGTGAGCACGCGGCGGAGCACCATCAGGAGCTGCGGCAGGTGCACCGGCTTGCTCAGGTAGTCGTCCGCGCCGAGCTGGATCGCCTCGACCGCGCCCTCGACCGAGCCGAACGCGGTCATGATGACCACCGCGACGTCCGGCAGGCGCTCGCGCAGCTTGGTCATGAGCTCGATGCCGCCCAGCGCAGGCATCTTCACGTCCGTGATCACCACGTCCGGCTCCCACTGGTCGACCCGCCCCAACGCCTTGTAGCCGTCGGCGGCGGATTGGACCTCGTATCCCTCCTCCCGGAGCAATTCGCTGAGGGCGGAGCGGGCGCTCGACTCGTCATCAACGACGAGGATCCGGGTCGGGGCAGGGTTTTCGCGCGTGGTCATGCGTGTCTCCGTGTCAGCTTCAATGTGGGGCCGCCGCCGGAGTCGTCACCACGCAGAATTTGCGGATGTGCGCGATTTTAGCCTGGAGGGGGCTCCTCGGCCGGCGCAGCGGGCGCGTCGCCGCCCTCCTGCCCCTGGCCCTGCCCTTCCCCGCCCTCGGCGGGCTTGGCCTCTTCCGGCCTCTCCTCCGGCTTGGCCTCCTCCGGCTTGGCCTCCTCCGGCTTGGCCTCCTCCGGCTTGGCCTCCTCCTCGACGGGCGGCGGCGGCGGCGGGATCGACGAGGGAGGCGGCGTGGCGGTCGAGGGCGCGAGGTCGACGGCGCGGGCCGTGTCGGCGTCGGGGACGCCCGAGCCCGCGAGATCGATCGGCTTGATCTCCACCTTGGTGTCGCCGACCTTCGTCTCGACCTGCGCCTCGGCCTCCTCGCGGGCCGACTTCCCGGCCTCCTTCTTGGCCCGCTCGCGCGAGCGCTTGGCCTCGCGCTCCGCGTTCTTCTGCCGCTTCTCGAGCATCCGCTCCTCGGCGGTCTTGGCCTTGATGCCCATGAAGCGCGGGCGACCGACGGTGCCGCGGATCTTGAAGCCGAGCCAGCCCTCGTCCGCGCCGTCCATCTTCGACGAGGGGCCCGCGGTCTGGACGGCGAAGCGGAGCGTCTCGCTCTTCTCCTGCAGCGCCTTGGTGACGAGGAGCTTGAGGCTGAGCCCGAGCTCGGTCTTCGAGAAGGGGTCCTTCAAGTTGATGTCGCCCCAGATCAGGACCTCGACGTCGGCGCTCTTGGTCCCGAACTCCTCCGCGACCGCCTTGCCCTCCTTGACCTTGAGCTCGCCCTTCAGCGTGCCGAGGTCGATCTCGGGGATCGTCATCCCCTTGGAGGTGATCCCGGAGGAGCCCGGGATGAAGAGCAGGCTCTCGTTGTCGCCGAGCGAGCACGCGGCGCACTCGATCGAGATCGAGCCCTCGGCCTTCGCGAAGAGGTTCTGCGGGACGGTGAGGTCGACGCTGAAGGCGAAGGTGCCGCGCAGCGGCACCCCGAGCGCCTGCTGCAGCTTCGGCACGTCCATCAGCGGGAGCTCCGAGATGTCGACCTTGATCGTCGACTCGCTCTTGCTGCGCGTGTACTCGGCGTGGATCGGCGCCTCGTCGATCTCGGTGTCGATCGTCACGTCGATGTCCCGGAAGATCAGGAATTTCACGACCGAGAAGTCGACCCGGATCGACTCGAGCTCGAGCTGGTGCGGCACCTGCCCCGGGTGCGAGGGGGCGTAGGTCCACTTGACGTTGTGGAGCGTCGCGCGGCCCCAGGGCCACACCGAGACGTCCTCGACGTCGACCAAGAAGCCGGCCTTGCGGGCCTCCTGGCCGATCCGCCAGGCGATCCCGCGGGTCGGAAGACTCAGCCACGCGAAGGTGATGAACACCCCCAGGAAGAGGAAGATCCAGCCGGTCGCGCCGCGGAGCTTGCGGGAGATCAGGCGCATGCGGTCGCCGATCCCACCAGGCCCGACCGCCGGCTGACCGCCGGTGATCGGAGCGGCGGGGGGCGGAGGCGCGGCGCTCGGCGCCGGCGGGATCGGCTTGCCCGGCGCCGGCGCGGCCGCGGGCTTGCGCAGGGTGGGTAGCTGGATCTTCACGGGCCCTCCTCCTCCGGCGGCGGCGTCGGCGCGGCCTCCTCTTGCGGCTTCAGCTCCCAGGTGGCGAGCTCGACCTCGACGTTGAGGCGATCCTCCTCGGACGAGGGCGAGCGGATGTTGAGGCGCTCGACGAAGAGGATGTTGCCCGGCTGCGCCTCGAGCTTGGTGAGGAAGGAGAGCACCTCCTCGAGCCCGACCGAGCGCACCTCGAAGGTGACCGACTTCTTGATCAGCCCGTTCCCGGCGTCGAAGGGCGGCTTCTCCTCCTGGTTCTTGAGGGCGCTCGGGGGCACGAGGCTCTTCTCGGCCTCCTCGAGGAGGATCGCGAAGACGATCGGTTGGATGTTGGCGATCCGCGCCTCGCGGGCCGCCTTCTCCTTCTTCTTCATGTCGTACGCGGCGCCGCGGGTGTGGACCATGTCGAGGCCGCGGCGGAGCTCCGCGATCTCGTCGCGCGTCTCCTGGAACCAGCGCGAGCGGAGCGTGAAGAGCACCGCGAGCGCGAACACGAAGAAGAAGATCAGCAGGCCGCCGAGCATCGCCCGCTCGCGGGCGCTCATGCGGGCCATCACGCCGAAGTTCGCTGGGGTGCTCACGACTCGGCCTCCCCGACCTGGTTGTAGCAGTCGTGCTCGATCGTCGGATCGAAGACCTTGCGCTGCCCCTCGTCGCGGACCTTGGCCGGCTGGAAGGGGACGATGCAGGGCAGCGCCTGCACGAGCTTGTTCTTGAGGCGCTCCTGCGCCGAGCCCCGCATCGCCGAGGCGCGGAGCTGGATCGCCCGGGCGCGGATCTCGAGCTGCGAGACGACGAACTCGTCGTCCCACACGACGCCCGCGTTGGGGTCGACGGAGGGCAGCGGCGGCGGCGGCGGCGGCGCGGCCGCCTCCTCGCCCTCGGCGGGCTCGGGCGGCGGC
>CAZMML010000357.1:0-4842 GCA_964567335.1 uncultured Nannocystis sp.
GACCCCGCGGGGCCCGAACAACCTCTTCGGCGAGACCCCGCGGGGCCCGAACAACCTCACCGGCGAGACCCCGCGGGGCCCGAACAACCTCTTCGGCGAGACCCCGCGGGGCCCGAACAACCTCACCGGCGAGACCCCGCGGGGCCCGAACAACCTCTTCGGCGAGACCCCGCGGGGCCCGAACAACTTCACCGGCGAGAGCTGGCCCCGCCGGAGCAGGGTCCCCGCGAGAAGTGCTCGGCGCCCCCTCGCCACGACGAACACGCTTCACGACCGAGAGGTCTCGCTCGTGCGCACCCCGGCGCCTGCGCGCGGTGAAGCGGGTCCGCCCCGCCTGCGCCCTACTCCGGCGGGGCCAGCTCTCGCCCCGTACATCGTCGCCGCCCCGCTCTACTCCGGCGGGCCTCCGCTTCGTCGCCTGCCCGCCCTACTCCGGCGGGGCATCTCGCCGCCCAACATCCTCCCCGCACCGCAGCTCGCCCCGCCCAACATCCTCCCCGCACCGCATCTCCCCCCCCCGACATCCACCCTCGCCACGCGCGCCGGCACGAACACCAGGTGGAACCGGCCATTGGGGCGGCCGAAGGGCGCCCCAATGCCGGACCGGGGCTTTGCTCCCGTCGACCTACCGAGCGAAGCCCGGACCGGCGCGCGCGTCGCTGCGGTGTTTGCCGCCTGGAGGAGGTGGGTTGCGGGGCGCCGCGATCTGAGGGCCGAGGTGGGGCCGACGAAGGAGGCCGCACCCGGACCGAACATCGCGGCGCCCCGCAACCCACCTCCTCCTGAGAGGCCAACGCCGCAATCGACCCGCCCCGCGCTACTGCGGGTTCAGGCCGAGCACGGTCAGCAGCGGCTTGAGCACCCCGCCGATCCCCTCGGCGACGATCGACGCCACCGCGATCGTCGTCAGGGTCACGTCCTTCCAGCCGAGCAGGCGGCCGAGCACGATCCACATGACGACCCCCCCGAGGAAGAACGAGATCCCCAGCGAGGGCGAGAGCACGAGGCCGAGGCCCACCCCGATCGAGTGGGGCAACCAGCGCTGCAGCGCCGGGACCCGCTCGATCAGCGTGTAGACCGCGCCGACCGCCGCGCCGATCAGCAGCGCGTCCCAGGCGCCGGGCGGCAGCGGGGTCGTGCCGTCGAAGATCTTCGCGCTCGCGGCCCACATCTTGGCGACCGGCGCGGGGTGGCCCTCGCCCTCGAGCACGAGCGGCCGCGCCGCGTGGATCTGCAGGAACACGAACGCCGCGACCAGCGAGCAGGGGATCACCGTCAGGCACTGGGCCCAGAACTGGTAGCGCGAGGGCACCTTGAACCAGCGCCCGTAGGCCATGTCGCCGGTGAGCAGGCCGGCCTGCGCGCCCGAGCCGGCGACGAAGCCCGCGCCGGTGAGGTTGACCGCGATCGTCTTGCCGCCGAACGCCGAGGTCACGCCCTGGAGGAGGATCCCCATCACCCGCGCCGGGTTGAACGCGGTCATCGCCGCCGCGCGGGTGGCGATGATGTTCTGCAGCAGCCCGCCGATCGCGATCAGGACGATCACGAGCACCAGCGAGAGGTCGAAGAGCGTCGTCAGGACCAGCGCCGCGGTGGTGAACGCGACCGCCGCGAGGAGCGCCAGCGCCCGCCCGGAGAGCACGGGGTCGTCGTCGTCCGTCTTCTCGCCGATCGCCGCGATCGACGCGAACGCGCCGACGAAGGAGCGCCAGTTGAGGATGATGTTGACGATGCCCGAAGCGACCAGGAAGCCGAGGCCGGGCCAGAAGTAGCGGTGCGGGTGGGCCGGCTCGGGGAGGTGCGGCGCCATGATCATCAGCGCCGTCGCGCCGACCAGGAAGCCGACGCAGGTGCGCAGGCCCATCAGGTACGAGCCGCCGATCGCGAAGGGCGACCAGGCGATCGCCCCGCCGAAGGCGGCGAGCCCGCCGAGCGCCGTCTCGACCGGCGTGAGGCCGTAGCCGCCGTCCTGGTTGCACACGACCCACGCGAGCAGCCCGAGGCCGGCCGCGAGGAGGATCTTCGGCTGGCGCGGGTCGCCCTCCTCCACCAGCGCGCGGATCACCCCGGCGACCGCCTTCGAGCCCGGCCAGGGCAGATCCTCGCGCAGGATCAGGAGCTGCCGCAGCGGGATCACCATCACCAGGCCGACCAGGCTCGACGCGACCGAGAAGGCGGCCATCTCGAGCACCGTGTAGGGCTCCCCGGTCATCGCCTTCGCCGCGAAGAAGTTGGCGATGAACCCGAGGCTCCCGCCCGCCGAGCCCATGGTCGACACGATCACCATCTCCGTCACCGTGATCGGCAGCTTGGAGACGAAGAAGAGCGCGAAGAAGAAGAGCGCGGCGATCGTCGGGCCCTCCTCGATGACGCCGAACGAGAGCGTCAAGTACGAGTTCATCCCGCAGAGCAGCATCGCCAGGACGAAGCCGGCGATCAGCGAGCGCGGGGTGATATCGCGCGAGGGGGCGGCGTCGGAGCTCACGCGCACGACGGTAGTGGCCGCGCGGGTCACAGGTCAACGAGATTGACGCCGGTCCGGCCGGCGCCAGATACTGCGGGAATGAGGGCGAAGTTCGGGTGGTCCGTCGCGCTGCTCCTCGCGGGCGCGGGCGGCGGCGGCAAGGGCGAGGACAGCGGCCTCTCCGCGGGGACGCAGGGCAGCGACGGCACCGCCGCGTCGTCCTCATCCTCCACGACGGGCGGGACCAGCGAGGGCAGCGGCAGCGCGACCTCAGTCCCGACGACCGGCGGCACCGGCTTCAAGTTCGACATCGGCGTCGTCGACGCCCCCGACGGGACCTGCGTGCCCGGCGACCCCGAGTGCCGCTGCAACGCGGTCGACGTGCTCTTCATCGTCGACAACTCCGGCTCGATGCAGGTCCACGCGGCGCCGACGATCGCCGCCTTCGACACCTTCGTCGAGGAGATGATCACCGTGCTCCCCGCCGGGACCTCGCTCCACGTCGGCGTCACCCGGGCGACCGGCTTCTACGACCCCGGCAACGCCGGCGGCTGGGGCAGCGGCGCCTGCGAGGGCTTCGCCGACGGCGCCTGGAACCCGCCGACCGTCGGAGACAACGGCGTCAACGGCCAGCAGGGCCGGCTCTTCGAGCAGGACGGCCTGCGCTTCTTCGAGGCCATGACCGACGCCGACCCGCAGCCGCTCAAGACCTGGTTCCAGGCCGCGCTCACCGGCGCCATCGACGGCGGAGCCCCGCACTCGAACAGCGAGACCGTGATCGCCGGCGCCGCCTACCCCTTCCACCCCGTCAACGCCGCCTACAACGCCGGCTTCATGCGCGAGCAGGCGGTGCTGGTGCTCTTCCTCCTCTCCGACTCCCCCGACCTCTCGCCCAAGGAGGTCCTGACGAGCGAGTACGTCGGCATGGTCAGCGCCGCGAAGGCCGCCTGCGGCGACAAGTGCGTGCTGACGGCCGGCGCGATCGCCGACGGCTGCTTCGGCCTGCCGGAGAACACCAACACCCGCCTCTACGACTTCATGACCGGCTTCGGCCAGGCCATGCCGCCGTGGACGCCGCTGAAGTTCGACCAGCCGCCGAACTTCGAGGGCGTGCTCGGCGTGGCGCTCGCCGAGGTGGTCAGCGCGACCTGCAACACGATCCCGCCGATCGGGTGACGACGCCATGTCCGCCGACGCCGCGCCGCCCGCTCCCCCAGCCTCTCCGCGGGGAGCCAAGCGCATGCTCCTCCTCTCGTGGCAGCTCTCGGCGTGGACCGCCTTCGTCGCGCTCGCTCAGGTCATCGGCGGGCTGACTCGCAAGGGTGAGGCCCACCCTCTCTCGGGCGTCGAGGTCGCGGTCCTCACCGGCGTCGCCGTGCTCGCCAGCGCGAAGGCTGTGCTCGAATTCAAGGGCTGGTCGCTCCTCCGCCGCGAAGCTACCCACGTCTCACCCGAGATCGCAGCCCTCGTCAAAGTTTGGCTCCCCGCGCTCCTGGTCCTGGTGCTCCACGCGGCCTATCTCGCGGTCGCCCTCACGATGATCGCCCTCGGCGTCACCTGGGGCATCCTCTTCAGCCTCGTGACCCTCGGCCTCGGCTGGCGCCAGGCCTGGGACAACCCGCTGTGGAACCTGTCGAAGACCCTCTGGGGCTGGTTCACGGCCGAGATGGAGCTCCTCCAGGCCCTCGCGGCTCACCCGGCCGGAGCTCTCGTCCTCGCGCTCTTCGCCGCCCTCATGCTCCTGGGCCCGACGATCGCTGCGCTCTTGCTCCTCCGACGCGCCAAGCCCCGGACCTCGTGATAAGGTGGCGAGGATGAGGCTCGCGCGCCGCGTTCACTCCTGGATCTTCCTCGGCCTCGCCCTCGGTGCGTGCGGTGAGGCCACGCCGCCCCCTCCTCCGCCTGTGTTCGAGGAGTTCGACGACCCCTTCGCCGACGAGACCAAGGAGGCCGAGGCCAAGGCCCCACCGACCGACGTGAAGCTCGCGGCGGCCGACACCAAGCGCCCCGAGGAGATCGCACCGACCCCGCCCGCCGCGCCGGACGATGGCAAGGCTGCGGAACCCAACCCGGCGGTCGCAGCCCCACCGACGGAGACCCCCCCACCGAGCGAGCCCGCGCCTGCCCCCGCGACGCCGACCAAGGCGAGCGATCCCTCCGTCAAGGTCAGCCCGAAGGGCTCGCCCAAGGGCACCGCCAAGCCGCCGAAGCAAGGCACCGGCGCGAGCGCCCCCGCCCCCGAGCCCGCGCCCACGCCCGCCCCCGCTCCCGAGCCCGCGCCTGCCCCCGCCCCCGAGCCCGTGGCCGAGCCCGCCCCGCCGCCCGCCCCGCCCGCGCCGCCGCCGCCCCCCCAGACGCGCTACGCCGGCAGCTTCACC
>CAZMML010000358.1:0-4831 GCA_964567335.1 uncultured Nannocystis sp.
TGGCGCGGCCTCGCGGCGCGCCCCTTGAGGTCAGCCAGCAGGGCGCGCGCGGCGTCCCGCTCGCCGAGGAGGTGGCCGACCTCGCCGCGCTCGAGGTCGATCTCGAGGCGCGAGACCTCGTCCTCGAGGTGGCGCGGCGCGGCCCTCGCGGCGACCTCGAGGTGGGCGCGCGCGGCGTCGTAGGCGGTCGAGGCCTTGGCGCGCCGGCCGGCCTCGAGGTTGAGGGCGGCGAGCTCGCGCCGCGGCTCGTCGTCGACGATGAGCCGGAGCGCGCGGTTCAGGTGGCCCGCGACCTCGAAGAGCGCCGAATCGAGGTCGCCGGCCGCGCGGGCCGCGACGAGCAGCCGCTGGCCGACCTCGAGGTGGAGCGCCTCGCGCTCCTCGTCGCCGAGGGTCTCGTAGATCGCCTGCCGTACGCGGTCGTGGAGGAAGCGCAGCGGCACCCCGCCGCTGGCGGCCGGGTCGCTCGCGTCCTCGAGCAAGAGCCGGTAGTTGGCGTCGAGCGGGACCAGCAGGTCGCGCTCGATCCCCAGCCAGAGCGCGCGGGGGATCGCGCTCGCCGGGCCGCGGTGGACGGCGGCGAGCCGGCGGGTGTCGAAGCGGTCGCCGAGGCACGCGGCGCGCTGGAGCACCCGCAGCGCGTCGCCGGGGAGGCCGCGGAGCTGCTCGCGGAGCAGCTCCACGACGTCGTCGGGCAGCCCCGCGTCGGCGATCTTGGCGAGGTCCCACAGCCAGCGCGCGCGGCTCGGGCTGTAGGCGATCAGCCCCTCGCGCCAGAGCGAGAGGAGGTACTCGCGGACGAAGAAGGGGTTGCCGCGCGCGCGCTCGTCGATCGCGTCGGCGAGCGCCTCGATCTCGGCGGGATCGACCGAGATCGCGTCGGCGACGAGGGCCCGGACGCTGTCCCGCGAGAGCGGGCCGAGCTGCAGCCGGGCGGTCGGGACCGCCTCGTCCGCGAGCCGCGCGACGAGGCCCGCGAGCGGGTGGCCGGCGTCGATCTCGGCGTCGCGAAAGGCCCCGATCAGCAAGAGGTTCAGGCGCTCGGCGTGGCGGACGAGCGCCTCGACCACCCGCAGGGTCGCGCTGTCGGCCCACTGGAGGTCGTCGAGGAAGAGCACGAGCGGGTGCTCGGCCGCGAAGGCGCCGACGAAGCGGACGATCGCCGACTCGACGATCTTCTGGCCCTCGTGCGGGGCGCCCGCAAGGGGCGTCCGCGCGGCGCCGTTCAGCAGGCGCGCGACCTCGGGGATCGCCTCGAGCAGCGCCGTCGCGGTGGTGCCGAGCTCGACGCGCAGGGCGCGGCGCCACGACTCGCGCTGCTCGGGGTCGCCGCGGAGGATCGGCTCGACGAGCCCGCCGAAGGCGCGGAGGAGCGAGGCGAAGGCGAGGTGGCGGCCGAGTCGGTCGAACTTGACGGCGGCGTAGCGGCCGCGGGCCGCGACGATCGGCGCCTGCAGCTCCTGCACGAGCGAGGACTTGCCGACCCCTGGGGCCCCGGCGATGAGGACGACCTGGCAGGTGCCCTCGGCGGCGCGGCGGAAACGGGCGAGCAGCTCGTCGCGCTCGTCGCGGCGCCCGTAGAGCCGGTCCGGCAGGGCGAAGCGCGGCGGTCGGTCGTCGGCGCCGAGCGCGAGGTCGTCGGGGATCTCGCCCCGCTCTGCGAGCGCGCGGGCGCAGGCGCGGAGGTCCGCCGCGAGCCCCGCGGCGCTCTGGTAGCGGGCGTCGGGGTCCTTCTCGAGCAGCCGCGCGAGCACGCCGGAGAGCGCCCGCGGTACGCGCGGGTCGATCGCGTGGGCGGGCTCGGGGCGCTGGGCGATGTGCGCGTGGATCAGGTCGAGGGGGTCGTCGGCGACGAAGGGGCGCCGGCCGAGCAGGAGCTCGTAGAGCGTGACCCCGAGGGCGTAGAGGTCGGCCCGGGGGTCGACGCCGCGGTTCATGCGGCCGGTCTGCTCCGGGGCGATGTACGCGAGGGTCCCGACCAGCACGCCGCTGGTCGAGGTCGCGGAGGGCTCGTGGGTCAGCAGGGTCGCGTACGAGAAGTCGGTCAGCCGGAGCCGCCCGTCCGCGGGGGCGATCAGGATGTTGAGCGGGTTGATGTCCTTGTGGACGATCCCGCGGGCGTGGAGGACGACCAGCAGATCGGCGAGGCGGGCGCCGAGGCCGAGCAGGTCGGCGATCGGCAGGACGTCGCGGACGTACTCGCGCAGCGGTAGCGCGCCGAAGTCCTCGCGGACGAGGCCGATCGCGGCGTCGCTGACCTCGATCCCGAGGACCTCCGCCGCGACCTCGGGCGGGAGCAGGGCGACGAGGCGCTGCTCGTGCTGCAGCTCCGCGAGGCGCTGCGGACGATCGCCGCGGAGCTGGGGGATCTTGAGGATCACGCGGCGCCGGTCGGCCAGGCGGATCGCGCGGTAGACGGTGGACTTGACCCCGGCGTGCAGGCACTCCTCGAGCTGGTAGCCCGGGAAGTCAGCGGCGTGGCCGGCCCTCTCCATCACCACCTCGATCCGGACCACGCGGGCCGGGTCCTCCCGGGCCTAGGACCGCTCGCGCCGCTGGAGGCTGAGCGCGGGCGCCTCGAAGAGCTCGTCGAACTCGAGCACGTTGCCGTCGGGATCGCGGACGAAGCAGATCCGACGTCGGCCGCCGATGTCGAGGGGCCCCTCGGTGAGCGCGATCCCCTCCGCCTCGCACGCGCGCATGAGCTCCGCGAGCGAGGGGACGACGAAGGCCACGTGGGTGATCCCTGGCCACTTGTCCGGCAAGTCCATGAGTACATTGGAGCCTCCCTCGCGCGCAGCCCCGTTGTATATCAAATTGAGCCGGACCCCCGACGGTGTCGCCAGCTCGACCGCCCGGTGCTCTTCGAGCTCCTCGTCGGCGAGGACGCGGAAGCCGAGCCGGCCGTAGAAATCGATCGCGCGCGCCTTGTCGGAGACCCGGACGCCGACGTGGTCGTAGCCGGTGACCCGGACCGCAGGGCCGGCCGCAGCCGGCCCCGCGCCGCCGCCCGCGAGCGCCCGGGCCAGCTCCTCGGGCGCGAGGCCCCGGGCGAACTCGAGGCCGAGCGCTCCGTCGGCGGTGACGAAGCGGGCCCGCGTCGCGAGCGCGCGCCCGCCCGCGAGCGCGAGCTCGACCGGCGCGTCGCGCTCCACCCCCCGGGCCGCCTGCACCAGCGCGCCGCGGCGGCCGAGGGACACCACCCGCACCGCCTGGATCGCCCCGTCCGGGAGCCGCAGGTCGGCGGGGAGGTCGCACTCGACGCGGGTGACCTCCACCGCGTGGCTGTCGTCGCGGAGCCGCTCGGCGATCGAGCTGTCCGGGAGCTCAGGGAGCGTCTGCGTCGGCAGCATGACCTCGAAGACGGACCACCAGTAGTGGGCCCCGAGGAGCATGCCGTAGGCGGCGGTGCGGCGGCGGCTCGGCTCGCCCCACGCCTGTCCGCACACGGCGAAGAGGTCGCGCGCGTGGTCGACGTCGATCTCAGAGTGGATCCGGTAGTGGTACTGCGCGCGCACGTCGCCCCAGAAGCGCTCGTGCATGTTGCGGGCGAGCATGTCCGAGATCTGGATGTGGGTGTACTCGACGATCCCGAGCGCCCCGGCGCCGCCCTCCGGCGGGTTGGTGAGGCAGTACCCGAGCAGCGCCTCGTAGGCGGCGCAGATCCGGATCGGGCAGGGCGCGCCCAGGGCCTCGGGGCGCACGCCGATCGCCCGCAGGTAGCCGACGATCGTGTCGCGGTGGTTGACCCCGGTCTTGCCGCCGCCGTGCTCCTCGACGACGTTCTCGAGGACCGTGGCGACCCGGGTGGTCATGTCGCCGATCCGTGCGAGCACCGCGGCGAGCGAGCGCGAGAAGTGCTCGACCATGTAGCGGTAGGGGAGCTGCGACTCGCGGAAGTCCTCGAGCGTCGTCGTCGGCGCCCGCATCCACGCGAAGAAGGGGTGCCGGGCGAAGTCGTAGACCCGGCTCACGAGGTCGGCCGCCGCCTCGACGGTCGGCAGCGCGGTGAGCTCCTCGAGCGTGATGTCTCTCGGCCGATGGTGCCCTCTGTTCGCCACGACGATCCTCCTCCAGTCACGCCTCGACGAGGCACCCTAGGGGAATGCGGCCGTGGGGGCAAGCGACCGCAAGAGCCGAGCCCGCGGCAGCATCGCGGATCCGCGCGGGGGCGCGCTCAGGGGAGGTCTTCGCCGGTGATCTCGCGGTAGAAGAGGCGCCGGAGCTGGTCGTGACCGAGCTTGCTCGGGTGCGTGCAATCGGACGCGTACCAGTTCGGCGGGTTGTTGAAGCCGTGGCCGTAGAAGTGCTCGTGCATGTCGACCGGCGCCTGCGCGCGCGCCAGCACGGCGTCGCGGATCGTGCCGTTCCAGGCGTCGAAGAAGGGGTCGGTCTGGATCGGGGGCAGCCCCTTGCCGAAGGCGCAGTTGCCGGCGGCGAAGTTGCCCTGCCCGTCGCTCGCGTCGTAGATGTTGCCCTCGTAGACGTGGACCTCGACGCCCGGGCCGAAGCGGCCCGGCGCGAGGAGCTCGCCGAGCGCGGCGTCGACGTTGGCCGCGACCTGCGCCTTGATCGGCCCGTCGAGCCCGAGCACCACCTGCGGGAGCGCGGCCTTCATGTCGTTGCCGCCGCTCGTGATCACGACCGCGACGGGGCCCTCGAGCTGGCCCGGCAGCGCCTTGGCCTGGCCGAGCAGGGCCTTGGTCTCGCTGCCGCTCTGGGCGTTGTTCTTGTACATGATCGGGCCGTACTTGGCCTCGAGGTCGACGCGCAGCAGGTCGTAGTAGAAGGGCGGCTGGCCGCCGCCGTCGCTGATCGAGTCGCCGAGGAC
>CAZMML010000359.1:0-4830 GCA_964567335.1 uncultured Nannocystis sp.
TGCACCGGCCCGTGGACGTGCACGACCTCCCGGCGCCCGCGACGACGGACGACGCGCCGACTCCGGCCCGGCTCGAGCTGACGCCGGGCTCGTACATCCTCGAGGCCGAGGTGCCGGGCTTCCTGCCGAGCACGCGCCCGGTGACGGTCGTCGCCGGGACGCCGACGGCGGATGTCGACTGGCAGATGCTCCCGGGCTCGGCGCACCGCACGGTCTCGCTGGCGGTGGTCGCCCGCGGGGCCGCGGCGCCGCCGACCGTCTCGGTGACGGCGCGCCACCTGGCCGGAGACCAGGCGCAGGTCGCCTGCGCGTCGCGCCGGGTCCCCTGCGAGCTGCGGCTGCACAAGGGCGACTGGGAGGTCGAGGCGCGCGCGCCGGGCTTCCTGCCGCTCCGGCGCGTGGTGACCGTCGGCGACGCCGAGGGGCAGGCGATCGAGCTGGCCCTCGAGCCAGGTCTGGTCGATCGCACGCTCCCGGGCGCGGTCGGGCCGGAGCCGGGGACGCAGGTCGAGCCCTGGCCGCCGCCGCGTTCGGCCGCGGAGATCCGGCGGATCCACGTGCTCGGGCTCTCGATCGCCTCGGTCCCCTTCTTCGCGGCGGGGCTCGGGATGACGGCGATCGGGCGGCTGCGCTACAGCCAGTGGTTGCGCTCCGCCAGCTGCGCGAGCTACGGCTCGGAGTGCGCCGACGGGATCATCCCGCAGATCCACGTCAGCGCGGTCGGCACGGGCCTGGTCGGCGCGGCGCTCGGGCTGCTGGGGGTCGGCCTGACCGGCCTGAAGGAGCCGCCGCGCAGCGTGTGGTACGTCGAGCTCGGCGTCGGCGGCGCGCTGACGGTCGCCGGCGGGGCGTGGATGGCCGGCAACTCCGTGTTCCTCGACCGG
Organism: uncultured Nannocystis sp.; assembly: GCA_964567335.1. Lineage (GTDB taxonomy): Bacteria > Myxococcota_A > Polyangia > Nannocystales > Nannocystaceae > Nannocystis. The sequence continues at coordinate 885 of CAZMML010000359.1, forward strand.
GATCTCAAGACAGGTCCGCTGGCGGAGATCGACGCCCGGACGTCGCGCCGCGCGGTATCCTCGCTGATCCTCGGGCTCGGGCTCGGGCTCGTCGCGGGCAGCGGGGCGGCGCTGCTCCTCCGCCGCGGACCTCGGCCCGCGACGGCGCGCGTGACCCCCTTCGGCGGCCTCGGGGTCGGCGGGCTCGCGCTCTCCGGCAACTTCTGAGCGGTGCGAGGGCGCGGCCGGCGGCGCTATGATCGCGCGCCGTGGCCGACGACCCAGACGCGCGCGTCGACCGGACGCCGCTCCAGCGCGGCCTGCTGCAGCTCCACCGCTGGCTGAGCGGGGAGACCCCGGCGGGCGGCTACGTGCTGGTGCGCTTCGTGATCCTGCGGACGCTCGGGGTGGTCTTCGTCGCGGCCTTCGCGGGCGCGCTGTTGCAGCTCGTGCCGCTGGTCGGCGCGCGGGGGATCACGCCGGCGGCGGACGCGGTCGAGGCGGCGATCCGCGCGGCCGGGGGCGTCGGGTCCGCGTTCCTCGACCGGCCGACGCTCTTCCTCTTTGACGTCTCGGACGGGGCGCTGTGGCTCGTCAGCCTGGTCGGCCTGGTGCTCTCGGCGCTGCTGCTGATCGGGGTCGAGAGCGCGGCGCTGCTGCTGGTGCTGTGGGCGCTCTACCTCTCGATCGTCCACGTCGGCCAGCGCTGGTACGCGTTCGGCTGGGAGATCCAGCTGCTCGAGACGACCCTGCTGGCGGCGCTGCTCTGCCCGCTCGCCGGCGCGAGGCCGCTGGACGCGGCCCGGCCGCCGCCGCTGGCGGCGATCCTGCTGCTCCGCTGGCTGGCGCTGCGGATCATGCTCGGGGCGGGCCTGATCAAGCTCCGCGGCGACGCCTGCTGGACCGAGCTCACCTGCCTCGACGTCCACTTCGAAACCCAGCCGAACCCCGGCCCGCTCAGCCTCTACTTCCACCGGCTGCCGCCGGTGGCGCTGCGAGCGGGGGTGCTCTTCAACCACGTCGCCGAGCTCGTGCTGCCGCTCTTCGTGTTCGGGCCGCGGCGCCTGCGGCTCGCGGCCGGGCTCGGGATGATCGCGTTCCAGGTGGTGCTGATCCTCAGCGGCAACCTCTCGTTCCTCAACTGGCTGACGATCGTCCCCTGCCTCGCGTGCCTCGACGACGCCTTCCTCCGCCGGGTCCTGCCGGCGCGGCTGGCGCGGCGCGGGTCGTCGCCGGGGTCTACGCCGCGCTGGTCGTGTGGCTGAGCGTGCCGGTGGTCGTCAATCTGACGGGCCGGCGGCAGGCGATGAACGCCTCGTTCGACCGCCTCCACCTCGTCAACACCTACGGCGCCTTCGGCAGCGTCACCGGCGATCGCCTCGAGCTGCAGATCGAGGGGACCGACGCGGCGACCCCGGACGAGGGGGCGCGCTGGCGCCCCTATGATCTGCCCTGTAAGCCAGGCGACCCGGCGCGCCGCCCCTGCTGGGTCACGCCCTACCACCTGCGCCTCGATTGGCTCCTGTGGTTCGCGGCGATCGAGGCCGACGCGCGCGGGGGGCTGGTGCGGGAGCGCTGGGTGATCAGGCTCCTCGATCGGCTCCTCGCGGGCGAGCCGAGCGTGCTCGGCCTCTTCGTCGACCCCCCGCCCTTCGCAGGCGGCGCGCCGACCTTCGTCCGGGTCGAGCTCTACCGCTACCGCTTCGCCGCGCGGGGCGAGCCAGGGTGGTGGCACCGGGAGCACGTCGGCACGCTGATCCCCCCGCTGGCCCACGACGACCCCGAGCTCCGCGCCTTCATGCGCGACCGTTGAACCATCGACCTGGCAGATCAGACAGGTGCAGGAGCGCGGCCTGTGTGCGTTTGCGGCGGCCCGGCCGGGTTGCGCGGCGGCCCGGCGCTCGGCATCGTCCCGGCGTGAGCAAGGAAGAGAAGCGAGGGGCGACGGCGCGGCTGATCGTCAATCCGGGCGGGTTCGGGTTCGCGGAGCGCCTCGACGGCGGCGGCAGCGTGTTCATCCCGCGGGCGCGCCTCGGGGGGGCGCTCGACGGCGACGAGGTCGAGGTCCACGCGTGGCCGGCGGAGAAGGGGCTCGAGGGCGAGATCGTGGCGATCGCGCGGCGCGGGCGGACCCGCCTGACCGGTTCGGTGCGCACGCTGGGCCGCGCGCGCGTGCTCGAGTGCGACGACCCCCGCGTGCTGCAGCGGCCCGAGGTCGAGGGCGGTGAGGCCGTGCCGGAGGACATGGTCGTGGTGGCGACCATCACCCGCTACCCAGCGGACGGCCGCGATCCCGGCCGCGTGCGCGTGGAGCGGGTCCTCGGGCCGCCCGAGGCGCTGGCGACCGAGCAGGCGAAGATCCTCCTCGAGTACAACATCGACCCCGAGTTCGCGGCCGACACCCTCGCGGAGGCCGAGCGGGTCCCGCGGGCGGTCGCTCCGGAGGAGCTCGCGGGCCGGGCCGACCTCCGCGAGCTCGCCTTCATGACGATCGACCCGGTCGACGCCCGCGACTTCGACGACGCGGTGTGCGTCGAGGAGATCGCAGGGGAGGGGCCGCAGGGCGAGGTGATGGTCCACGTGGCCGTCGCCGACGTGTCGCACTACGTCCGCGAGGGCACGGCGGTGGACCGCGAGGCGGCGTGGCGCTGCTTCTCCTGCTACCTGCCGAACCGGGCGATCCCGATGCTCCCGCGGGCGCTCTCGTCGCACATGTGCTCGCTGGTCCCGGGAGAGGACCGCCTGGCGATGGTCGTCAGCTTCCGGCTCGACGCGGACGGCGAGGTGCGAGACGTCGACCTGCGCGCGGCGGCGATCCACAGCAAGCGCCGCCTGACCTACGAGCAGGTGGCAGGGGTCCTGTCCGGAGAGCCAGGCTCAGACATCGAGGCGCCGGTGCCGGCGCGGGTGGCGGCGCTGCGGTCGGCCGCGGACCGGCTGCGCGCGCGGCGGCTCCGGCGCGGGGCGATCGAGCTCAACGTGCCCGAGGTCAAGGTCCTGCTCGACCAGGACGACCCGGAGCGGATCCGCGACATCGTCCCGACGCGCGCGAGCGAGGCGGTCGCCCGGGCCTACAACTTGATCGAGGAGCTGATGCTCGCCGCCAACGAGGCGGTCGCCCGGATCGCGGTCGAGCACAAGCTGCCGCTGGTCTTCCGCGTCCACGCGACGCCCGACCCGGCGAGGCTCGAGCAGCTCGCAGCAGTGGCGCAGGAGCTCGGGGTGACGGCGGACCCGGAGAAGCTGGTGACGCCGCGCGGGGCGCAGAAGTTCCTGAGCCGGACCCAGTCGCACCCGCGGCGGACGGCGCTCCACATGTTCATGCTGCGGGCGATGGCCCAGGCGCAGTACAGCGTCGAGAACGTCGGCCACTTCGCGCTGGCGAGCGACGCCTACGCCCACTTCACCTCGCCGATCCGGCGCTACCCGGACCTCCTGGTCCACCGCGTGCTCAAGGCCCACCTCGCGCGCCGCGGCGGGCTCGCGGGGCCGGAGCCGGTGCCGACGATGCCGGAGCGCGAGCAGAGCCAGGAGCACGCGACGCGCAGCAGCCTCCGCGAGCGCGCGACGGCGGACGCCGAGCGCGACACGAAGGCGCTCTTCGCCGCGCTCTACATGCGCGACCGGATCGGCGACCGCTTCGAGGCGTCGATCACCGGGGTCGGCGCGCCTGGGCTCTTCGTGCAGGTGGAGCACCCCTTCGTCGACGGGCTGGTGCGGACGGCGGGCCTCGAGCGCGCGCGCGGCGAGCCCTTCCAGGTCGATCCAGTCGGGGTGCGACTCGTCGGGCAGCGCAGCGGCTACGCGCTGACGGTCGGCGATCGCGTGGTGGTCGAGGTCCTCGACGCGAGCGTGCTGCGGCGACGGGTCGAGTTCGCGTTCGTCGTGAAGCTCGGCTGACCGCGCGAGCAGGGTCGCTTGCGGAGTTGGCCTCTCTGGAGGTCGCGGGTTGCGGGGCGCCGCGATG
>CAZMML010000360.1:0-4820 GCA_964567335.1 uncultured Nannocystis sp.
GGCGGGCGGGCGGGGGTTGGGGCATGCGGTAGCTTTGATCCGGGCCGGCTGGTCGGCCCTCGGCTCCGCGTGCCTTGTGCTCCTGGCCGCGTGCGGCGACGACTCCACGCCGCTCACCCTCGGCCAGGTGACCGAGACCACGAACGAGACGGGCACGGGCACGTCGACGACGACGACCACCACCTCGACGACCGACAACCCGACGACCACGAGCCCGACCAGCAGCGGCACGACCGACGTCAGCAGCGGCACCGCCGCCATGTCGACCGGCACCTCGGGCGTCATGACCACGGGGACCGACACCTCGACCAGCACCGGGGTCAGCACCGACGGGAGCTCGAGCGGCACCGGCCAGTCCAGCACCGGCCAGGCCTGCGTCTGCACCCCGGGCGACCCCGGCGGCTGCGAGGGCGACCAGCAGCTCGTGTGCGCGGACGACTGCCTCGGCTTCGCGCCCGAGCCCTGTCCCATGGGCCAGAAATGCACCGGCGACGCGTGCGCGGCGCTCTTCTGCCAGCCGGGCGTCAAGGTCTGCGAGAACCCCGACGCCTACAAGCAGTGCAAGGGCGACGGCAGCGCGTACGACGCCCCGGTCAACTGCGCCGCCACCGAGAGCTGCGTCGACGGCAACTGCGTCGGGCTCTGCCTGCAGGCCGAGGCCGAGCCGAGCACGATCGGCTGCTCCTTCATCGCCGCCCGCGTCGACAACATCTACGGCAACGAGATCGACAGCTTCGTGGTCGGTAACACCTCGAAGACCAAGACCGCCTCGGTGCAGTTCTACTTCACGCCGGTCGGCAGCAACGTCGAGCAGGCCCAGGGCGGCCCGATGAACATCGCCCCCGGCGGCACGGTCACGGTGCAGATGACCACCCCGCCCCACGACAAGGTCTCCGGCCTGCGCAAGGGCGGCACCTACCGCGTGCAGAGCTCGATCCCCGTGATCGCCTACCAGCACTCGCCGATCACCGGCCAGGCGACCAACGACGCCTCGGTGCTCTTCCCCGAGCACGCGCTGCGCAAGGACCACTACGTCTCCTCCTGGAAGGACGGGCACAACGCCTACCCGAGCTACTTCAACGTGATCGCCATCGAGGACGGCACGACGCTGAAGTGGACCCCGAGCCAGAACACGCTCGCCGGGACCGGCGTGCCCGCGGTCACCGCCGGCCAGACCGGGCAGGTGATGATGAACCGCTTCGACAACTTCCAGGCGCGCGCGCCCTTCGGCGGCGACCTGACCGGCACCTTCGTCAGCGCCGACAAGCCGATCTGGGTCGTCGGCGCGGCCGAGTGCATCAACATCCCGACGGTCCAGGTCTCCTACTGCGACCACATCCAGGAGCAGATGCTCGCGCTCGACTACTGGGGCAAGAAGTACGTCGGCGCCCACTCGCCCAAGCGCGGCAACGAGAAGCACTACTACCGGATCTTCGGCGGCGAGGACGGCGTCACCGTCACCACCACCCCGGCGCAGCCGGGCACGCCCTTCATGCTCAACAAGGGCCAGTGGAAGGAGCTGGTGATCGCCAACAACGTCAGCTTCATCATCGAGGGCACGGGGCCGATCTTGCCGGTGCAGTACCTCGAGAGCCAGGGCGGCGGCGGCGGCACCGGTGACCCGGCGATGTACCAGATGATCCCGGTCGAGCAGTTCCTCTCGGCCTACGCGTTCGTCACCGGCACCGGCTACACCGTCCACTACGCCCAGATCACTCGCCTGGCCGGTAGCCCCGACGTCAAGGTCGACGGGCAGATCGTCAACGGCTACTACACCGTCGGCGAGTACGAGGTCGCCGACTGGAAGATCTCCGAGGGCGCCCACTTCGCCGAGAGCGACGGGCCCTTCGGGATCGTCAGCGTCGGCTACACCAACGCCACCTCCTACGCCTACCCGGGCGGCCTGCGCCTCCAGGTGATCAACCCGCAGTAGCCCTCGGCCGGGGCGGCCGGCTTGTCGCCCCTGGCGCGCGCCGCTACAGTCCGCGCGTGTTGTCCTGCTCGCGCCGCGCCTCGCCCCTCGCCCTCTTCCTCTTCGCCTGCGGCGACGCCGGCGGCGCGACGGAGAGCGCGACGTCGACGACGTCGACGACATCCGCGGCCGCCACGGTGACCTCGTCGTCGACCGGCGCGACGGCGGGCCCGACCGGGACCGCCAGCGAGGGCGGCACCAGCGGCACCAGCGTCGACCCCACCGGCGCGAGCGGCACCGGCTCGCCGAAGCTCGACGTCGGCGCCGCGATCGACTTCGGGGTGATCCCTGATCCTGGCGAGATCCCGGCGACCTGCGCGGAGGCGGGGGCTGCAGCGACGACGATCGGCTGCCGCTTCTACGCGCTCGACCTCGACAACTACACCCCCTGGGACACCAGCCAGTGGGGCGTCGCGGTCGCCAACGTCCAGGCGCGGGCGAGCGCCAGCGTCACCGTCGAGCTCAAGAACGGCGGGGTGTGGGACGTCGTCGCCGGGCCGGAGACGATCCCGGCCGGCTCGCTGCACGTCTTCGAGCTGCCCGATCGCCACCAGGAGGGCAGCGGGCTCCAGCCGGCCGGGGCCTTCCGGATCGCCGCCGATGTCCCCGTGATCGCCTACCAGTTCGGCCCCCTCGGCAACGCCATGGACGTCGCCTGGGCCTCTGCAGACGCCTCGCTGCTCCACCCCTCGGCCGCGTGGGACACCCTGAACCACGTCGTCGGCATGATCTCCACCAGCCACCTGCTCCCGCAGCAGGGGGCCTACCTCAGCGTGGTCGCCGGGCACGACGGCACGGTCGTCACGATCACCCCCAGCGTCGCCACCCTCGCCGGCCCCGGCGTCCCCGCGGGCGCGCCCGGCGTCCCCTTCCAGGTGACGCTCGACGAGGGCGACGTGGCCCAGGTGACGACCAAGACCCAGGGCGCGGCGCTCACCGGCACGCGCGTCACCAGCAACGACGATCACCCGGTCGGCGTCTTCTCCGGGCACGAGTGCGCCAACATCCCGGCCGACGTCTACGCGTGCGACCACCTCGAGGAGCAGATGCCCGGGCTGCGCCGCTGGGGCACCTCCTTCGTGGCCGCGCGCATGCCGGTGCGCGCGCTCGGGACCCCCGAGACCTCGCTGTGGCAGATCTACGCCAGCGAGGACGACACCTCGGTGACGCTGACGGCCTCGCCCGGGGTCAGCGGCCTGCCGCAGTCGCCGCTGACGCTGGTGGCCGGCGAGGTCGCGGAGTTCTACGTCGGCGGCACGCCGGCGGAGCCCGGCGACTTCCTCGTCGAGTCGAACAAGCCGATCGCCGTCGCCAACTACATGACCAGCCAGGACAACGTGCTCGACGCGGGCAAGACCGGCGACCCCGCGATGGTCCTGCTCAGCCCGGTCGAGCAGTTCTTGCCCCGCTACGTGATCCTCGTCCCCGGCGTGTGGCCCGCCGACTTCGCCACGATCACGCGCCCGGCCGGCGTACCGGTGACGATCGACGGCGTGGCGGTCGCGGACGCCGAGTTCGTCCCGGTCGGTCCGGACTTCGAGGTCGCGCGCGTCTCGGTCGCCGACGGCGTGCACTTGATCGAGGCCGACGAGGCCTTCTCGATCGTCATCGCCGGCACCCACCAGACCGGGAGCTACGCGTACCTCGGCGGCACGTCGACGGCGATCATCAACCCCGAGCCCGCCGGCTAGCGGCGTGCTCGGGCGCGTGCGCTCGGCGCGGGCGCCTCAGGAGACGCGCGTCACGTCCACGCGGTAGATCATGACGTCGCCGGGTTCGCTCATCGCGATCCCCATGTTGAGGCTGATCCCGCTGGGCGCGGGCAGCTCGAAGGGGAGCAGGAACTTGTCGCCTGTCCGCTCGGACGTCATTTGGAACTGGCCGCTCGGGAAGACGTCCGCCCTCACGTACAGCTTCTTGGCGCTCCCGCTGGCGTGGACCACCGCGAGATAGATCCCGGCCGGCATCGTCGTCCACATGATCGTGAAGGTGATGCTCTGCCCCGGCTCCGTCAGTTGCGCGAAGGAGCCCTGGCCCTTGCTCGAGCGGACGATGTGGGCGACGCCGTAGGCGTTGATCGGCTCGCCGGAGAAGTCGAAGCCGAGCTGGATGGTGTTGCCGGCCCCGGAGAAGTCGGCCGAGAGCGCGTGCTGCGGCGCGGTCGGCAGGCCGAGATTGCGGGCGAAGTCGGAGAGCAGGGCGGGACGCTCCTGGTCGGCGCGCTGGAGGAGCGCGATGCCTTGCTCGCGGAGCGCCCGGTCGGCCTCGAGCTCGAGGGGCGTCGGCGAGGTCGTCGGTGTCGGACGCTGGAGCTCGAGCCGGGGCTTCGCCGGGCTCACCTTGGTCCTGAGGCGGGTATCGAAGCGTTCGGGCATGCGTCGATACAGTGCCACAGCTCGCGCGTCTCCTCGCGGCGCGCGGCCATGTGGCCCGCGCGAAGGGGCGCAGGCGCGTGGTGGGTGTCCGTCGCCGCTCAGCGCGAGATCCGGGCCAGGATCTCCTGCGGGCTGCGCTCGTAGATCGTCTTGCGGAGCGTCTCGTCGAGGTCCACGCCGGCCCGGTTGGCGAGCGCGAGCAGCACGAACATGACGTCGGCGATCTCCTTGTCGACGTCGCGGTTCACCAGCGCGGCCTGGCCGAGCTGGCCGGCCTGCACGAGCAGCCGCGCGACCCCGTAGTCCGTCGAGAGCCCGCTCAGCGTCGCGTCGAAGTTCTCTCGCATCCACCCTTGCAGCTTGCCGATGTCCATCCTTCCCTCCCGGATCCCACTGTTCCGCACCGGGCCCAGCGCTGTCCAGCGCACGCCCACGCGCGTCCGCGCGTCCGCGCGCGCTACGTCGCCGCGCCG